>JABMRT010000038.1 GCA_013202295.1 Candidatus Zhuqueibacterota bacterium | reverse complement strand
CCATGATTGAGGCTGGTGAAAAATCGGGTCAGATCAATTCAGATACATTGATCATCGAACCCACCAGCGGAAACACCGGAATCGGGCTGGCCTTTGTCTGCGCAGTCAAGGGATATCGGCTGATTCTGACCATGCCCGAGACGATGAGCATCGAACGGCGCAAACTGCTGAAGATGCTGGGCGCAGAAGTGATTCTGACTGATGGCAGCAAGGGCATGACAGGCGCGATCCAAAAGGCTGAGGAATTGGCGAAGGAAAATCAAAACGCCTATATCCCTCAGCAGTTCAAGAATCCGACAAATCCGAAAATTCATCGGGAAACCACAGCCGATGAAATTTGGAATGACACGGACGGCAAAGTGGATGTTTTTGTCTGTGGCGTGGGCACCGGCGGCACGTTGACCGGTGTGGGATCGTTTCTGAAGGAGCGGAATCCGGATGTGAAAATCATAGCTGTGGAACCTGCTGCATCAGCCGTGCTTTCTGGCAATGATCCCGGACCGCATAAAATCCAGGGCATCGGCGCCGGTTTTATACCCGATGTATTGGACCGCAGTCTGATTGATGAAATCATCCCTGTGGCCGACCAGGACGCCGGGAAAACCGCACGCAAACTGGCAAAGCAGGAAGGCATCCTGTGTGGAATCTCAAGTGGAGCTGCCATGTGGGCCGCACTTTATATCGCCAAACGAGCATCCTCCATAGATAAAACCATAGTCACTATTCTCCCCGACACGGGAGAACGATACACATCTACCTGGTTATTTGAGGAGTAAAATCCTGTGGACAATTTTCAAAACAGCGTGGGATTGGTCGAAGTACAATCACTCACATTCGCTGAGCCTCCGGATACATTGGCACTCGCATCGGGGAAATCACTTGGCCCGATTACGATTGCTTATGAAACCTACGGCACGTTGAACAGGGACAGATCCAATGCGATCCTGATGACACATGCCTTTTCTGGCGATGCGCATGCAGCCGCTTATCACAATGAGAGCGACAAGCATCCCGGATGGTGGGACAGCATGATCGGTCCCGGCAAGGCATTTGATACCGATCAGTACTTCGTGATCTGCACCAACGTACTCGGAGGATGCGCGGGTTCGACCGGCCCGTCCTCCATCAATCCTGAAACCGGAAAACCGTATGCTTTGGATTTCCCGATGGTGACCATCGTGGATATGGTAGAGTGCCAGCGACACGTGGTGGATCATCTCGGCATCGACAAACTCCTTTGTGTGACTGGCGGATCCATGGGAGGCATGCAAACCCTGCAATGGGTGGCCTCCTATCCGGACCGGATTCATGCTGCCATCCCCATCGCAACCGCGTTGAAACATTCTCCCCAGCAGATTGCACTGGATGAGGTTGGCCGGCAAGCGGTGATGGCGGATGCAGAATGGGATCGGGGAAATTATTATGGCAAGGGTCTCCCCCGGAAAGGCTTGGCACTCGCGCGAATGATCGGCCACATCACCTATATGAGTGATAAGTCGATGGAGGATAAATTCTCTCGTAATCTGAAGGACAAGGATTTAAGCTTTTCATTTATCGAGGATTTCGAAGTCGAGGGGTATCTGCGGTATCGAGGCGACAGCTTTGTGAAACGGTTTGACGCCAATTCGTATCTCTATATAACCAAGGCCATGGATTACTTTGATTTATCAGGCGATCTGCTCTTCCCACATGGCGGTACAGTGGACATCCGTTTCCTCGTGATCGCGTTTGGATCGGATTGGCTGTATCCCGCTTATCAGTCTCGAGAGATCGTTCATCTGCTTAAAACGCGTGGCGTAGAGGCCACCTATTGTGAAATTAAGTCCACTTATGGACACGATGCATTTCTCCTTGAGATCGAGGAAGAAACCCATTTGATCAAACACTTTCTGGATAAAACTGTTCAGCTTGTGCAAAAAGGAAAATAAACCATGCGGCTTGATCATGAAATCATCGTTGGCCTGATAAGGCCGGGATCCCGCGTTTTGGATCTGGGATGCGGAGACGGCACACTTCACGCCTTGCTTGAAAAAAACAATAAAACGCGCGGCCAGGGTGTGGAACTCAGCGAGACCTGTGTTTATCACTGTGTTGAAAAAGGGGTCAGCGTCTTTCACAGCAATATTGAAAACGGGCTTCAGGGCTATCCCGATCAATCCTTTGACTATGTTATTCTCAATCAGAGTTTACAGGAGGTCAAGAACATCGGGCTGGTTCTGAATGAGTCTCTTAGAGTAGGCGCCAAAGCAATTGTGGGTATCCCCAATTTCGCATATTGGGATGCGCGGTTTCGCCTCTTGTTCAGCGGCAAAGCGCCCGTCACGCCTTCCCTACCTTACAACTGGTCAGACACACCCAATGTGCGTTTCATGAGTCTGATGGATTTTAAGATATTTTGTCGGGAGCATGAAATTGAAATTGAAAAGACTCTTCCCCTTGGAGTGCACCATCGCATCTCATTCTGGCCCAATCTCTTTGCCCAGAATGGACTGTTCTTGCTTAAATCCATTCACTCATAAGGTTTTTTCTTATATGCACAAATTCAGGTCACACGAATTCCATTTTATTCTTCTCATCGTTTTCTTTTCTGGATATCTCACTCTTCTTGCTCAGGTCGATTTCAGGGCCGAACCCGTTTCCATCACTGCTTCACGACTCTCCACCCTTATCGCGTCAGAAACGCGAGAGGTCATCGTGATTACGAAAGAGGAGATGGAAAACCTCCCGGCCGAATCCGTATCGGATGTCTTGCGTATCGCGGGTGTGGATGTGAATCGACGTGGTTCAGGCGCGGTTCAATCTGATTTAAGTTTACGGGGAGGATCTTTCGAACAGGTGCTCGTTTTATTGGACGGCATGCGCATGAACAATCCCCAGACCGGCCATTTCAACTTTGATCTGCCTGTTTCTTTGTCAGATATTGAACGCATTGAAATCCTGCCCGGTCACAGTGCCTCTGTGCTCGGCCCGGATGGATACAACGGCGTGATCCACATTATCACTCGATCTGGGTCAGACAAGGAATCCCGAGTGGAAATCTCGGGGGGGAGTTTCGGCACGTATTCAGTATCAGTGTCACAAACATTTAGCATGGGATCATGGCAGCATCGGCTCTCTGCGGGAAAACGAATCTCCGAGGGTTACCGCGAAGAAACCGATTATGATATCGGACAGTTTTACTCGCATCATATACTTCAGTTGGAGCAAACCACCTTTTCCAGTTCCATTGGCTGGTCGGGTCGCGATTATGGAGCGAATGGCTTCTATGCGCCCTATCCGTCCCGCGAAAAAACCGAAGGATGGACCGGACAAACGGTCCTGAAAACACGTCATTCAAATTGGTTTTCAACCCAGGTCAGGCTCAGTGCCCACCAGCATGAAGATGACTTCATTCTGGATGCCGATCGTCCGGAATGGTATCAAAACAATCACTGCACAAGATCATTTGCCGGTGAAGTGCAGGGCCATCTCAAACTCTCACACTGGATGGAAATGACAGTGGGTATGGAACGGCTGATGCAAATTCTCACCAGCTCCCGGCTTGGTGACCATGACCGCACCCAAACTGGATTGTTTGCGGAATGGGCCCTATATTCCCAGAAAAAATGGATTCTCAATCTCAGCGCCAGACTGGATGGATATGATGACAACCTGTTTCAGATCAATCCTTCGGCAAGCTTTTCCATCCCGGTCAATCGGAGTATCAAATGGCGCGTGTCAGCGGGCCGCGCCTATCGCGTACCCACTTTCACGGAACTCTTCTATGAATCCCCCGCCAATCAGGGTGACTCCAATCTGAAACCGGAACGTGCCTGGTCTGCTGAGACGGGATTGAACGGAACGATCCCTGTAATTCGTTGGGAAATGACTGCGTTTATACGATTGGAACAGAATCGAATCGACTGGATCACAACTACCAGTTCATCCGTCTGGCAGGTCATGAACCGTAAATCATCGAGGGTGCAGGGTCTGTCCTTCAAAGTGGGCTGGGAACCACACCAGAATATACGCACGCGCATCCATTGGCAGGAGATCCTGCGTTCTGAATCCTCAATGGATCTGCAGCACTCGAAGTATGGATTCAATGCCACAAAACAAATCCTGCAGTTTTCGAGTACAATGCGTCTGCCATTTCATATCCATCAGCAGATTGAAATCAGTTATAAGCGGCGCGAGGTCGCCTCCGAAATCTTCATAATGGATGCGGCCTGGAATCGATCCTGGAAAACGATGACACTCTCATGTAAAATACTGAATCTGCTGAATCATGATTTTGAGGAGATCCCGGGCGTCCCTATGCCCGGACGTCAGATTCTATTGGGGATACAGACACGATTCTAGGCAGACCGGATGCTTGACAATCTTTCCGGGAATCGGTATATTGCAGTCCCAAAAGCAATGGATAAAACGATGAATCGAATTTACCTCGATTATGCAGCCACAACTCCGGTCGATCCTGAAGTGCTAGATACCATGCTTCCCTTTTTCAAGGATCGTTTCGGCAATCCCTCATCCGGACACGGCAAGGGGCAGGAAGCTCTGGATGCGATTGAATCAGCGCGCCATCAGGTGGCGGCTCTGTTCAATGCGAAACCGCATGAAATTGTTTTCACCGGAAGCGGTACAGAGGCAGACAACCTAGCTCTCTGGGGAGCCGCGCACGCGCTTCGTGACCATGGCAATCATGTCATCGTTTCAGCGATTGAGCACAGCGCGATTTTGAAGAGCGCGGAATTTCTTGAAGAATCGGGATGGGATGTTACTCGACTATCGGTGGATGAAAATGGAATGATCGATCTTGACGAATTCGAAAGGATCATCCGGCCGGATACCGTGCTTCTCTCAGTCATGACCGCCAACAATGAAGTAGGCACAATTCAGCCCATTGAGGAGATCGGTGCGTTGTTGTGGGATCAGAACCTTCTGGTGCACACCGACGCGGTACAGGGAGTAGGCTATCTAGAACAGGATGTACGGGCTCTACCCGTAGATATGATCTCCATCTCTGCGCATAAAATATACGGCCCCAAGGGAACTGGCGCACTTTTCATTCGTGAGGGAACACCCATCTCTTCCCTGATCCGTGGCGGTGGTCAGGAAAAAGGCCGGCGCAGCGGTACGCACAATGTGGCGGGTATCGCCGGATTGGGAAAAGCCTGTGAGATGCTTAAGGACATGCGACAAGAGAATGCGGATCGAATCAGGAATTTACGCGATCATCTGGAGAAGGAGCTCCTGTCCAGACTGGATCTGATTCGTGTAAATGGAGATAAAAACCATCGTCTTCCGAATATATTGCATCTGTCCATCGAACACATTGATGGCGAAGCCATGCTTCGCCACCTGGATGTGGAAGGCATCGCTGCATCGTCGGGTTCTGCCTGTGCATCTGGTTCGGATGAAATCTCACATGTGCTGAAAGCCATGGGACGATCAAAAAAAGAAACGGAAGGCAGTCTGCGTCTCTCTTTGGGTAAACATACGACGGACGAAGAAATCACAGAAGCGGTGAATCGGATAGAAAAAGTGATCAAATACCTCCGGTCACTGTCATCATATTAATGAAAGAAGAATGTCAAAACATATCATGGAGGTGGGGTCGGGATCGCCTTTTCGGGCATTCACACGGATAACAACTTACATCGTTTTATAGGGAGTGGGTTCCTTTCCGTGATTTTTTTAGCACGGAAAGACTTGGTTGTGAGGTGAGGCGGCTTAAATAAGCACGAACTAAAACAAATTAAATGATCGAACGCCTTCGAAAAGACATGTTTCTTTTGGTTCTTTTCTTTGCGCCAAAGAAAAGAACATCCTATATTTCTTTTAATGACTCTATGAGTTGATCATGAATCAAGAAAATCTTTCAGAACAAATCTTAAAATTGAAAAAAGAGAAGGACGCCATCCTTCTGGTTCACAATTACCAACGAGATGAAATTCAGCTTCTTGCTGATCATCTTGGCGATTCATTGGGACTATCCCGAATCGCCGCACAGGCAAAGGAACGCATGATCGTGTTCTGCGGCGTAATGTTCATGGCCGAAACCGCAAAGATCCTGTCACCAGAGAAGATCGTGCTGCTACCGCGATTGGATGCCGGCTGCCCCATGGCCGAAATGGCCGATGTGAAAGGCTTACAAAAGTTGAAGGATGAGAATCCGGATGCGATGCTGATCAGTTATGTCAATTCAACAGCAGAGGTGAAAGCAATCACCGATGTCTGCTGCACCTCCGCCAATGCGGTACAAGTGGTTCAGAATGTGAAAGCGGATAAGATCATTTTCGCGCCGGACCGCAATCTCGCCTCCTGGGTGCAGCGGTTCACAGACAAGCAGATTATTCCATGGGACGGCTTCTGTTACGTACACGATCAGTTTACGGTGGAAGAGGTTGAAACCGCACGCGCCAAGCATCCAGATGGGGTGATTGTGGCACATCCTGAATGCCCGAAGGAAGTTGTGGATCTTGCGGATGAGGTGTTTTCTACAAGTGGGATGGTTAAATTTGCGAAGGAATCCAATGCCAAAAAATTCATTCTCGGTACCGAAGCGGGCATGTTGGATCGGCTGAAACGTGAAAATCCAGATAAAACATTTTTTGCGCTTGGATCAGTCAAGGTGTGCCGGGGCATGAAAACAACACGGCTGGAGGATCTCCATCAAGCACTCGAAAACAATCAGCATCAGATCGAGCTGGATCCAGTGATCATGAACAGAGCGCGTAAATCATTGGAGAGGATGCTCGAATATGTCTAAGACCCGCGTGGTCGTGGGCATGAGCGGCGGCGTGGATTCCACTGTCGCTGCGGCCATTCTCCTGGAAAAGGGTTACGAGGTCATCGGCATGACCATGACGCTCTCCACGCCCGCCAGTCGCTGCTGCTCGGATGAAGACGTAACCGACGCACGCCGCATGGCCCAGAAACTCGACATCCCACATTATGTGATCCCCATGCACAAACCCTTCCGAGAACATGTCGTGGATTATTTCATCGCCGAATACACGAACGGACACACGCCCAATCCTTGCGCGATATGCAATCCGACGATTAAATTTGGAGAACTGCTGGACAAAGCCCGTGAAGTCGGTGCAGAGCTGCTGGCTACTGGACATTACGCTGTCGTTACAAAAGATGAGAATATCGGACGATATCTTCTCAAACGAGGAAAGGAACACGGAAAGGATCAATCCTATTTTCTCGCTCGTCTTTCACAGAATGCACTCAGCCGCACACTTTTCCCGGTGGGTACTTTTCCTAAAAACAAGATACGGGATTTGGCAAGGAGACTGGATCTGGATGTGTCTGATAAATCCGAAAGTCAGGATGTCTGCTTTGTTCCGGATTCCGGAGTGGCCCAATTTATTGAGGATGAACTTGGACACTCCTTGGAACCCGGTCCGATTAAAAATAAAGATGAGGAGATCCTGGGCACACATCAGGGCATTGCCGGGTATACGATCGGACAGCGAAAGGGCCTCGGCATTGCGGTTGGCCGCCCCATCTATGTAACTCGAATCGAAGCGGAATCCAATACCATTTTCGTGGGAGATGAGGATGAGCTCTATCACAACGCATGCACTGTTTCCGATCCGAATTGGATTGGTGTCAATGGATTGAATGGATCCAGGGATGCGCTAGTGCGTATCCGATACAATCACCGCCCCACACCCGCAACGATTACAATGGAATCAGATGACCGGATTCACATCCATTTTAAAAAACCCCAGCGAGCTATTACACCCGGTCAGCTTGCCGTATTCTATGATGGAGAGTCGGTTCTCGGCTCTGCCTGGATTGACACTATACTGAACCAGTAATAAATTGGAGGAACATCACAATTAAACGTAAATCGACTTTAATTCAATCAACCATCTTTATTGCCATCTTCGGTATCACGATGTTTTGTATGTTTGGATGCCAGACCCAGGTGAATAAAACTTCGGCAGGCTCCATCGCGTGGCACGCCAGTGTTCCGGACGCAATTCAAACTGCGCAAGTGCAGAACAAACCCGTCTTGATTAAATTCGGTGCGACCTGGTGCCCCTATTGTGTGAAACTGAATGAGGAAACGCTGACCGATTCCACCGTGATTGAGAAACTTAAAGCGTTTGCTGTCGTTCAAGTCGATGTGGACAAGGATTCTGTTCTGGCCGATCACTATCAGGCCAACGCTGGCAAATACGGCGGTGTGGGAATCCCCAATGTGTTGTTTTTAGCAAAGGATGAAACAGTGCTAAAACATGTTATCGGATTTCGTGAACCTGCTCAATTCGTTTCGGTGCTTGACAGCGTGCTTGTTCTAAATGCGGAATTATAATAGACGAGGACAAGCATGAAACGATCAACTTTTTTAATCATCACACTGGTTGCGGTTGGATTGGGCATCAGCACATGTACGAAAGATAAAAATCCGATAGAACCAAAAGAAACCGAACCTACCCTTCAGACAATTGCAACTGCTGAGGAAGTCAAACAGCTCATTGATGACAATGCGGAAAATTCGAATTTTATCATTCTGGATGTGCGTACTCAAAGCGAATACACTGATGGCCATATTGAAGGTGCAATCAATCAGGATATGAATGCCAGCGACTTTGTTACTCAAATTAATGCTTTGGATAAATCCAAGACCTATCTCGTGTATTGCCGAAGTGGAAATCGAAGCACCACAGCAGTGGGTATCATGGCTGAAAATGGTTTTCTGGACCTTATAAACTTCGGCGGTGAAATCAATGACTGGAACAGGGCCGGATATCCACTTGTCAAAGATTTGGCCTGAATGCTGCCAAGAATCATTTAATGGTTGAATTAAACAATATTTTTCAGTTTATTATTCTAATATAATCCATAAACTGGAATCCCACATGCTGAAAACATTTCGCGAAGATATCCGGACCGTATTTATCAAAGATCCCGCCGCGCGGACTCTGCTTGAAGTGCTCCTGTTTTATCCCGGACTTCACGCTCTATGGAACCATCGAATTGCGCATGCGTTTTGGAAACGGGGTTTTCGCTTCTTGGCAAGGATGATTTCTCATTCGAGTCGAAGGGCGACCCATATTGAAATTCATCCCGGTGCATGTATTGGCAAACAATTTTTTATTGATCATGGCGCGGGTGTGGTGATTGGTGAGACCACTGATATCGGGAACAATGTTCTTCTTTATCAGGGTGTAGTTCTGGGTGGAACCTCCCTCAACAAGAAGAAACGTCACCCCACGATTGGCAATGATGTGGTCATCGGTGCAGGGGCAGTCCTTCTGGGGCCGATCACAATCGGAGACGGCGCAAAAGTGGGGGCAGGCTCTGTGGTAATCAAAGATGTGCCACCGGAGAAAACCGTTGTGGGTGTACCGGCCCGGATCGCAGGCGAGCATGCTCACTTGCTTGTGGATCTGGAACATGCCAATCTCCCTGATCCGGTATTGGAAACAATTCAACTCTTGCTGAAAGAACAGAAGAAATTGAAGGAGTGCCTCAATCGTCTTGAATCCAATACAAATAATCAAATTGATGGGTGAGGAAAGATCATGACTAATTTGGATAAAATAACCGTCCCGAAAATCATCGGGAAAAAGCAAAAGTCTGAAAAGATTGTTTGTTTAACCGCGTATGATTGGCTCTTGGCCCGGCTGCTCGATCAGGCCGGAGTCGATGTCATCCTGGTCGGGGACTCGGCCGGCATGGTATTTCACGGATATAAAACAACCCTGCCGGTGACACTCGATCAAATGCTGGATCACACACGTGCAGTCGCGCGAGGTGTCTCCCGTGCCCTGATTGTCTCTGATATGCCTTTTCTCTCGTATCAGGCCAGTACGGAACAGGCGATTCAAAACGCAGGACTTTTTCTGAAAGAAGGGAATGCTGAAGCTGTGAAATTGGAGGGTGGAGAGCCGATTGCGGAAACCATTCATCGGCTGGTTTCTGTGGGTATTCCAGTAATGGGGCATCTTGGATTAACACCCCAGTCTATACAAAAATTTGGCGGCTATCGGATTCGTGGTAAATCATCCTCCGAGTCAGAAGAGTTGATAAAAGACGCCCGTATTCTTGAAGAGGCCGGAGTATTCGCGATTGTTCTGGAAAAAGCACCTGCGGATCTTGCAAAGAAAATTACAGAATCGATATCGATTCCGACAATCGGAATTGGTGCCGGACCGCATTGTGACGGACAAATTCTGGTCACACAGGATATACTAGGAATGTTCGAGGACTTTAGGCCTAAATTTGTAAGACGTTACGCGAATCTTGCCGAAACAATCCGGGATGCGGTTACGGCCTTTGCAGATGATGTGCGATCAAATCAATATCCCTCCAAAGATGAGAGTTTTTAATGGATGCATCACTGTTTAATATAGGGATCGGTCTCGCAGTTTATGCGGCACATCGATTTACCGGATCTTTAAATCCAGGATTGCGACTCATACTATTCATACTCACGGGCATGATCGCAGCCACACTCTCTCAGATAATTGGATGGAGTCACATGGATCCAGCCATGATTTTCCCGGTCTGGATTGCATTGCTCGCGGGCGGATTAACCGGCGCACTCTTATACTGGGCGCAAGCGAAACAGCTTTTTACACAGAGCAACATGAAATACTCTGCCACGATTTTGCTCGCGATTGTGCACTCCCTGCTTGCGTTCGGTCTTTTCAACCTTCTATCTTTTGTATTGAATGTACAGCTGATCCTGACCGATCAATCCATATATGTCATGCTGCCGCTCATACTCTACAGTTTTGTAAGCATACTCGGATTTTCTCTTCCCTTGCGAATATTTAACCCGAATAATTCAAAAACACAATAACTGATCTCGTTAATTTTATATTCTATGACAAGTTAATGCGATTCTAAATTATCAAATTAGCGATTCAGATTATTCCAAATTCACTATGCAGTTTTCCATATTTGAATAGGGAAAACGACTAATAATAAAATATTGGGGGAAATAATTGAGATAAAAATAACATATGGACTGTTTTGAGTTCATCAAGCCATTTAAAGTGCTGGATCACAATATTTCTAATATTTTCCACCATAATCTGTTTCATATTCAGAACTTGTATAATTCTCAGGATACCCTCATTGAAGAAAATTTAATACCGCAATTCACTCAATCGAACTCATTAAAAGCTTCAAATTCTCTTATTCAATTCATATCATAAATTACAGAGTGAAATATTCAAAAGGGATACCAGCTTGCATTAGAATGGATAACTAGTTTTATGAGGTCAAAAAATGAGGCAATTCAACACGATAGTTACAGAATATCGCAAAATGATATAATTGTATTCTGAAACAGGAGAGAGTGAATTTCATTTATACCCATTAGTTTTCAGATTTTTCCGATTCATCTTTGCCATGGAGTGCAAAGTTCACTTTTTTTAAAAGTTCAATCAATGTAAAAGGTTTGGGTAAAAATGGATATCCGTGCTCTTGAATCAACGGCCATTGTGATTTTTGGTCAGTATAGCCGCTGCAGAGCAGAACCTTGAGATTTTTCCAAATGGGCTGTAATTGATCGATAAGATCAAGCCCGGTCCCATCAGTCAGAACCACATCACTGAATAATAGATCAAATTTATTTGGATTCTCATTATATGCTTGAATCGCTTCATCAATTGAACTCACCGATGTGACCTGATACCCATATTTTGAAAGTGCCTTACTGCTTAGTAATCGTACTTTTTCTTCATCCTCAACCACAAGCAGATGCTCTCCTTTTCCCTGATAGCGCTCAACAACCTCTTTGACATCTGTTTCAAAGACATCACCATCCGCTCGTTCTAGATATATTCTAAAAATTGAACCTTTGCTCGGTTCGCTATAAACATTAATCCAACCCTCATGCTGTTTAATGATTCCATAAACCACCGAAAGACCAAGGCCTGTCCCCTTTCCTGTACCCTTTGTGCTAAAAAACGGTTCGAAAATCCGACGCACGGTTTCTTTATTCATGCCCAATCCTGTATCTGCTATGGACAGACAAACATAATGGCCCGGCCGGGCTTCTGGCATATTTTCACAATAGGTCTCATCTAAAGTAATATTGCGCGTGCTGATATGAAGTTTACCCCCTTTTGGCATAGCATCTTGCGCATTGACACCCAGATTCATTAAAACTTCCTCAATGCTGCCCTGATCCGCTTTAACAATCCAAATGTTCTCCTCAAGAGAAGTGCTAACACCGATATCTTCTCCGATCAATCGGTGCAGCATTTTTAACAGGCTCTCAATAATTTTATTGAGATTAATATACTTGTATTGCAAAGGTTGATTCCGGCTGAACGCCAGAAGTTGTCGTGTTAGATCTGCTGCCCGCTCGGCTGACGTCTGCACTTCTATCAACTCTGCATGAACTGCATGAGATTCACTAACCTCTTTTAAAGCCATGTCTGTACAGCCGCGAATAGCTGTGAGGATATTATTAAAATCATGGGCAATTCCGCCTGCGAGCGTTCCAATGGCTTTCATTTTCTGAGCTTGACGAAGCTGTTCTTCTAATTGGATCCGTTGTGTGATATCAAGAATTTGAACCACAGTCTGGGCGTTCCCAAACTTGTCTTCAATGATGGAGCTTGTGACCTCAACCTTTTTCATCTCACCATTCTTGCTGATCATTTCCATGGTGTATCTAGTCGGTATCGACTCACCCTTTTGCCGCCTTAAATGCCGATCAACCAACTCAGCTTTGCTGCTGCCTTTAAGGAAATCTCTGAAATCGTGGTTTATTATATCTTCCCGGGTGTACCCGAAAATCCTTGACACCTCTTCATTGGAGTATAAGACCTGAAATGATTTATCAATGATGAGAATTCCAGTTTGCGAGTTTTCAACCAAAGAACGAAACTTTTCCTCACTTTGACGCAGTGCTGATTCCATCTGTCTCCGGCGTGTCATATCCCGGAACGTAAACACAACACCGTTGGATTCCTGATGTCCTGTCAAGATTGGAGAACAGCTTACATCCACAAAGATCTCTTCACCGGTCTTTGAAATCAAGATACGATTACTGGATTGATTGTCTTTGTTTTCAGGTGGAACAGCTTCTTGAAGTGGATCTTGAATGGTTTCCCTTGTATCTGCATCAAGCATGATTAATATTTCAGCAACGGATTGACCCATAACATCTTCTTTTTTCCATCCCGTTAAGGATTCTGCCACGGGGTTGATATAGGTCACCACACCATCGGTGGAGGTGGTAACTACCGCATCACCAATACTTCTGAGCGTAGCTGAGAGCCACTGCTCATTCTCTTTTATTTTTTTCTGCATCGAATGTTTATAAAGAGCCAGCTCGATTACTGTTTTAATTTCTCTTTCGTCAAATGGCTTGAGTATATATCCATACGGTTCGATTTGTTTGACTCTTTGAATCGTACAATCATCAGAGTAAGCCGTCAGAAATACAAGAGGGATATCTTTCTTCTCACGGATTCGAGTCGCGGCTTGCACCCCGTCAACCTGACCTTCGAGCATAATATCCATTAATATGAGATCGGGATCGTGTCGATCAACCATCTCAATTGCTTTTTCACCAAAAGACTCAATAGCGGGAATCACGTACCCTATCTGCTCAAGTTTACGTTTCAATTCCATCGCAATGATTGATTCATCTTCAAAAATAAGTATCTTGTACGGATTCATTGCTTTATCCCTTATCGAAGAAGGCAGATTGAACGCATCAACTATTTCTTTGTAGAAGAAACCGAATGAATGGCATCATGTGTCGCTTGCAACAGACCGGAAAGTGCATAGGGTTTTTGTAAAAACGGAAAACCCCTCTCACGAATAATTGGCCATTGTGATTTCTGATCCATATATCCACTAGAAAGAAGCACGTTGAGATCTGCTTTTTGTACGAGCATCTCTTCAATCATTTCAATTCCGTTTCTGTCACAAAGTACCACATCCGAAAAAACCAAATCAATATCCTGTTTCTCTCTTTTAAAAGCAACGAGTGCCTCTTCAGCACTTTTACAGACAAGAACAGTATATCCACATCGTTGCAGAGCCCGGCTGGTAAATTCACGCACCTTCTCTTCATCTTCGACAATCAGTATCTTTTCTCCATCGCCGCGAAGTAAATCAATCTGCTCTTTTGGCTCAACCCATTCATCAGGATGATCTTCAATCCCAGGCAGGAATACCTGAAAAGTAGATCCTTTCATCGGTGTCGAATTGATATGAATCCAGCCATTATGCTGGCTGACAATACCATAAACCACAGCCAGACCAAGCCCTGTGCCTTTTCCTGCATCCTTGGTTGTATAAAAGGGCTCAAAGATCCTTTGAACAATCTCGTCACTCATACCGATACCCGTGTCTCCGATGGAAAGGCACAGAAATTTGCCTTCTCGACCCTCGGGCATTGTTTTGCACAATTCAGCATCAATGTTTATGTTTTTAGTTTGGATCATCAACCTGCCGCCATCCGGCATGGCATCCCGCGCATTTAGAGTCAGATTCATGATGACCTGTTCAATGTTTCCAATATCAGCGCGAGCTGTCCAGAGACTGTCTTCAAAATCTGTTTCAATTGAAATGTCTTCTCCGATCAGTCGATAGAGCATGCTAATCAAATTCTCAATAACCGTATTCACATTGATCAGCGTGAACTCCATAGGATGTTTTCTGCTGAATAAAAGGAGCTGTCGAATCAGACCGGCAGCACGAAGCGCAGCTTGCCGGATCTCTTTAAAATCCATAAACACAGTCTCGTTCTCATCGATCTTCATCATAGCCACATCGGCACTGACCTGGATGGCTGTCATCATGTTATTAAAATCATGTGCCACACCACCTGCAAGCGCTCCGATGGCTTCCATTTTCTGAGATTGAAACAATTGCTCACGCATGACTTCACGTTCTTCTTCGGCTTCTTTTCGGCCTGAAATATCCCGGATATTACATTGCCCGACCCGCTTGCCATCCATGAGACATTCATTATAGCTGACTTCAACATGGATTTTATTTTCGTTCCGAGTTTCAAGAGTGATATCATCCCAATGGACATAATCATCCAGCTTGAAATCCTTGAGGGCTTGTTGTACGGTCTCTTTGTCCAGCGAAAGCCCGATCTCCCAAAGTGTTTGTTCTTTAATATTCTCAATACCTTCATTAAGCAGTTTTAACATGAAAGGATTGGCATCTGTGATCTGCTTCGAATCACCATCGACAATCAAGATACCTTCACGTGCGGATTCAAACAGGCGCCTATAGCGTGTTTCGGATTCCACCAATGCAGTTTCAGCTTTAATCCGCTCTTGTGTGGCCTTACGCTTCTCAAGGGCACTCTTTACAGCGGGAACAAGTCGACCAAGATGATCTTTAAGAACATAATCGACAGCACCTGCTTTCATACAATCCACAGCAGTTTCTTCGTCAATGGCTCCGGTCACAACAATCAGGGGGATATGCTTATCCCTCTCCTGGGCCATCTCAATCGCTGACATTCCCGTGAATTCGGGTAACGAATAATCTGAGAGAATTAAATCGGGATTGAATTCATCCAAGGCTTTTACAAACTGCTCTTTATTGGTGACTTGTTTTGTAAGAATCGGCAACTTGGCGTTCTTCAATTCCAACTCAATAAGCTTGGCATCTGTGGATACATCTTCTAAAATGAGAATGTGTATCTGTTGCTCCAGAATTCCCTCCAATACAAATAAAAAGAATTACTACTATATTACAAATAACATTCTGTTGATTCAAGTTCTTTTCATAAATTCAGGAATTTGAAAATAAACACATGTCCCCTGACCTGACTCTGATTCAATCGAGATCGACCCATTATGTCGCTGAATAATCTGGTTGACAATAGCCAATCCTGTACCGTTGCCTTTAAATTGTTCTTTTACATGCAGACGTTGAAATAACTTGAATATTTTGTCTTTATATGCCATATCAAATCCGACGCCATTGTCTTGAATCAGAATGAATTCACCATCCTGCATGACATTAATTATGGATGGTTTTCGACCGTTCGAAAATTTCATGGCATTTGACAGGAGTTGTGCAATCATGATGAAGAGCAATCCTCGATCGCCCTGGACTGAGGGCAATGGCTGCATCTTGAGCTGAACAGAATCCGGCTCCTGTTTCTCAATCAACAGTTCAAAACAGTCTTCTATCAGAGAATTTAAATCGATCAGTTCGATCTGCAAGGAGCAATTCATAACACGATAGTACTCACCTACATCTGCGATCATACTTTTCATAACAGACGTATTTTCATGAATGAGAGAAAGGAATTCATTTACTTCCGCTGACATTAATCCTTTCATCTGTTTTTGTATAATCTCACAAAATCCGTGCACTGCGCGCAGTGGCGCCGAAAGATCATGCACAATCGCATATCGCATATCTTCCATATCATTCTTTATATTTTTGATATGAATCGACATTTCATCCTTTTCTATCCTGAGTTTTCTGATCTCACGGTTCTGCCTGATCATCCAGGCAATACTGACAAGTAGTATACTCAGAAGAATTATAATCAAAACCATGTACAATGTTGCACCTCCGGGGATAAGGTGATGAGACAATTTCTCTTATCCCTTATTGGGTTGTCCATAATTCAATGGATTCGTCTTGAACCGGGATTGTAAAATTAAAACAGGATCCTTTATCCTCTGCCGACTCAACCCATATGCGTCCCCCGTGAAGTTCGATCAACTTCTTACACAGGGCCAGACCGATCCCGGTCCCGCTGTATTGATCACGACGATGCAGCCGCTTAAATATTTCAAAAATCCGGTTAAAATGTTGCGAATCGATACCGATGCCATTGTCCTGGATACTGAACTGCCATTCTTTGTCCAGCCGTTCTGTGTCAATATCAATTAATGGCTGTTCAGATTTCTGATATTTTATTGCATTGTCGATCAGATATCTAAATACATGCGTCAGTGCTTCCTTATCCGCCCTGACGATTGGCAGCGAATTATATGTAATTTTTGCCTTCGATTTATGAATCAATGGTTCCAATTCATAAATCACCGAATCCAGCACACTTGCGCTATCCACGGGCTCCATACGAATCGCTTGATTGGTGATTCTCGAATACATCAGGAAATCATTGATGAGATCATGCAGCCGGTTCACGCCGCGAACAGCATATTCAATATACAGATTGGCGTCTGAATCCAGTTTTTCGTAGTATTTTTGTTTTAATAATTGAATAAAACTTGCCACGCTGCGCAGAGGCTCCTGCAATTCATGCGAAGTCACTGAGACAAATTGCTTCAGTTCAATATTGGATCGCTCCAGCGCGATAGCCGTTTCTCTAAGTTTTTCCTCCGCTTCTTTCTTAACGGTAATATCGAGCACCGAACCTTGAATTGCTGGACTCCCGTTATAGAGAATCCGGCTGGCTAACACCTCAAGCTTAATCTCTTTGTTATTCTTAGTCCTTGCCGTAAGTTCAGTGCGACCAACTTCTTCATTCCATTTTTCCATTTTTCCAAAGAGGAGCGCGATCTGATCAGGAGAAAGCAGGCTGGTAAATATCTGATTATCAAGATCCTGAAGGTTACATTCAAAAATTTCCGCCAATCGCTTATTGGAAAAAACGAACTGGTCACCTTGGACAATAAAAATACCCACAAGAGACTGATCAACCAGATCACGGTATTTTTTTTCTGACTCCTCAAATTTCTCTTTCAAATCAGCGCTCTCAACCACCGTTTTTAAAAGCGAATCTGCCATTAATAAGACAATGCCCATATAACCGAATTCAATTATATAAATAAACGAATAGACGTTAAAAAGAACTAAGGAATCATTGAAATATCCCGCACAAAAAAAGAACGTGGTAAGAAAGAGCGGAATAGCACGATCTTTACGTCCGGCACGGCACTCCTGAACCCCCCGGAAAAAAACATAAACAAACACGAGAAGACCCATTACACTCAGCGATGTAATGAATGGCCCGGTTTCAACTTCATAATAGGTCATCTGAAGCGAAAAGGGAAATTGAATATGTTTTATATTTGGATGATTTATTCTCCAGGACAATCCGGTCCGGTCAAAAAATATAAATATCGTAGCAATGGAAAAATAGGCAGTAAAAATATTCCTGACTTTGTGTGATTTCACGTTTAAATAATCATCAATAAACCAGGAAAATGCAATGCCGATCAGCGACAGGGTTGAAATCTGTGCCTTCTGCCAAAAGAATCCCTGTTCAATAGATGAACTGTTATAAGACATGACACTGAAAAGATCATACAGTGCCATTGTAAAACAGCTGATCGCAAACGTCAAATCAACACGATTTTTCGATTGTCTTCGCCCGTACAGGAACAGGTGATAGAAACCGACATAAAAACTAACAGCGGTTATACAAATGGCTGGCACTGAGAGTGGATTCATTTTATTGTCCGATCATGCCAATTTGGGAGCAAATGAAATTCTCTCTGCAATATTTGTTTATGGGTCAAGAGCAATTCCATGTTTATGCATGATATGACAATGGAATTGAAGTGTAAAATAAAACCTCGATGAAGCTCAATAATTGGATAGCCACTCCGTCAAATGAATTGGAATACTGTCATTTTTTTTAATTGAATTCCACTTTTACCCTGTCCATTTTGATGCCATGAAGGAAAAGAAGAACAATTCGGTATACGCATACAATTATTGCAAAGTACAAATAAAACAATGAGATTTCAATGGATTTATTCAATGAAACAGTGCCCCTGAAAAAGATCACCACTTATTATGGATATATTGAATGCAACCGGATATATCGAATCAATTTTATTGCGAATTATAAAGCCCCACCGGGTCTTTATAACCTGGCAGGGCCCTGATATTCATAAAGATTTTATATGAAATGAATTTATTTTACACCAGAATCACAACGATTCAGAGATCGGCTGCTACCGAAATTATAACTGGTGATAATCTTCTGCATTTATTTCCAGCGAGTAATTATATTGGGATGATAATCGCAGAATATCTCTTAAGGCCAGGGATCATGAATTATAGCACTCTTTTGAGCAGTAAAAACAACCATTGACTTGAGGGTAATGCGTCTTCGCTTCTTCAAGAGCATCGGTACATCGGTTAAAAAATCCGAGGAAATATTGGTGTGCTTCATCCGGCAATAAATTACAATCCGCCTTGTGCACTTCATAATTACCATTTGGCTGAGGCTGTGTATTTACATAATATCGCGGCATGATAATCCTCGGTGAAGTCAATCCAGCATTGATATATATTCTCCGTCCCCGAGCGAATTGGGACGGAGAATAAGACTAAAAGCATTACATCCGTTTATAGATCATGGTGATTTGGCGATCACCCCTAAATGATTTTGAGGATTGCTCAATCGAAAGTGTATTCCCCTTTTCCTTCATCCCCCACAATTCAGTGGTTACCATTTCAGAGGTATTTTCACCCCGCGTAAATGTCACCTTTGCCTCGATTGTTAAAAGATCACCGTTTTCAGACCAAGTGGCTGTCGTAATCTGGGGGGAGTTCCAAAAGGTAGACTCAACACCCGTACCATCAAGTGTGAATTTTTCTTCTGTCACCCGATCATCTCCCCACTCCACGATAAAGGATTTCTCTATTGTCAGATCATCGCCCGACTGAGCAATTTTCATTTTATAAGGAAGATTTCCGGCTCCCCAATCATCAAAAACACTCTTGTCTTCATCCAGAATCCAGGTGCCAGAAAGGTTAATGGTTTTCTCTTCGATAGGCAGCATAGGCAGGCTGCATGCTTTACGGTAGGGTGCCATCATCTCGTGATAGGCAGGATCCTCCAAATTGAGCATACGGGAAGCATTGGCGAAAATCTCATACTGTGCCTTTGATGTATTCCGAACCATTCCGGCCCAGATCACCCAGAGTGACCAATTCGGTTGCGTTTCAAGAACTTCTAATGAGGGTGGATTGCCCACTTCGCCAAGAACGAGCGGCTTGCCCTGAGACAAGGCCATCAGGGTGTCATAATAGACCTGATTAAAGTCACTGCCATAGACATCGAGTGAGAGGATATCAAGATAGTCATTGCCTGGATAGTATCTCGAAAAATACATCTCGGGCCGATGTGCGCGGTCCACACTCCAAACCCAGACCAGATTGTTCAGCTTGTGATGTTTCTCAAGCCGATCAAAGAGCTGTTTATAAATGGCGCGTGTGCTGTATTTTCCGTGACGCCCACCCCACCAAAACCAATCACCATTCATCTCATGATACGGACGCCATAGAATGGGCACTTTGGCGTCTTGAAGTTTCTTCAGGTAATAAGCAACGGAATCTACTTGATCTGCCCAATGCTTATACAGCTCGGTACCCGGTGTAAGCACATCCTGGAATTGCTGATCAAGCAATTTCCCCTGCACGCTTTCCAGTTTCTCGGGATCTGAGTCGCGCTCCGGCCGGAAGGTTACCGGTTCATCCGCAGTCGGCGGTACGGCATGCCAGCAGATAGTAATGATCGATCCCATGTTATGCTGCCGGATTGCTTCATCCACAATGTCCGGTCGGGCAAGATAGGAATCCGTGTCACCATCTTCAGCAAATCCCATATCTGTGCTCCAGACAGCGGGCGTCTCACCGATATACCGGGCCGCGAATTGCGAGTTGCGATCTCTCGTATTGGGATAATTATGCTGACCGGTCAACGTGTATTTGCCTGAAATACTGTACATGAATTTCAGCAAAGCTTTGGCTTCTGGAGAAGCATTGGGACTGGCCAGTTTTATTGAATCGTTGGTAAAAAGAGATGAAGCGCAGAAACACCCCAATGCGATCAATAACCCAATAGCTGCTCGTCTGGTTTTCATGGATTCAATTCCTTTTAGTCTGTTTTTAAACTTCCCGGATGATTTAGAATTCGGGACAGGGATTACTCAACATCATGTAAACAAGCTACTTTATCATTAATAGTTCGTTCACAAGATCAACAAGTTTTTCAGGTGTGATATTCCCCTTGTTCACATACCGGCTTGCCCCAAAACTTAATGTACGCTGCATTTCTTCAGCTTCCTGAACATTGGTTAGAATCAGAACCGGTATCTCTTTTGTGCTCACATGACTTCGAATATTTTTTAACACCTGCAGACCGTGCATATCAGGAAGGATTAAATCCAGTAACACCACATCCGGAATCTCAGCCAAAGCCAGATCCCAACCCTCCTGGCCTTTGCTTGCTTCAATCACTTGAAATTCGGCATCCTCAAGCACCCTTTTATACATAAGCCGAGTCGATTGAGAATCCTCGACAAGTAAAACGCGTACTTTTTGCTTTGCCATAAATTATATTCCCATATAAATATCTGCATTCTGAGGGATGACCCGATGAATTGGTCATTCATACAGAAGATAATCATCGGTTCCCTATTCCGCAACCACGCATTACAATTTATTACACTTTTATTTTACCCACACATTGCGAAACTCAATGGGTGATCCCTCACTCTGTAGCGCGATTGATCCTGAAGAGAGCGCAACATCTGTTCCATGATTTTGGATGACGCCATTCACCGTCGCAGTGATCGTGGACCCCTTCACAGTGATTTCGTAGGTGTTCCACTCTCCGGCCGGTTTCTCACTGCTCTCATGCTGTTTTGGAATCACCAGCCACTTATCCATGATTGAATATGTGGAATCATTTACTGTAACACTTCCAGGCCCGATCAATACAAAATCACCTGCGCTTTCTGCCTGAAGTTGACACTCAAATGCGTTCGGCCAGATTTGATCCAAAAACTGAACATGCAACAGTACACCGCTATTGGTCGGATTCTCCGTCCAGCGCCATTCGACATGGAGTTGGTAATCGGAATAGGATGCCATGGTTCGCATGTATCCATTCGGCACACCTTTACAATGGATCACACCATCTTGCACGGACCATACATCTTCAGGTTGGACAGTCGTGTCTGCGAGTACAAACGTCCAACCATTAAAATCAGTGCCATTAAAAAGCATAACCTTTTCAGCGTCCGAAGAGGTCGAGCAGCCCATCCATAAAACAACTACGAATAAAAGTATTGGGATTAAAGAAAACCGTTTCATCATTCTCTCCTTAATTAAAATGTGGATACTCCCTCTCTGAAGGGATGTATTATATCTAAAGTAAACTTTTCGATAACTTGTTACGGCTGCTGCCACATACTTCGTACCGAAGCCCCCGTGACTTGATCGACCTGTACTTTTTCATCCAGATTCGCTTGAATCAGGGATGCGTTATCCAATGCTGCACGGGACAACGCCTGCCATGATGTCTCAACCGGTCCGGTCACAAACTCAGGCACATTGAAGGTTTCACGAACTGTTTCATAGTAATCGGGATCATCCTGTGGCAGCAGGAAGGGCTTGGATACCCGACCGGATTCATCCACATGGCAGAGATACGGAAACGCGTACAACCCATCCATCCGCTTGCTGACAAAGACAAACCACCGGCCATTGCTGGACCAGCACATACTGCTTTCTGTTTCATCGCTATTGATATCCGGCTTATGGTAATCACCTGTTTGCAAATCCATCATATATATATCACTGCTTTTATTAAAAATGGGAAAACTGCCGTAATCCGCTATGCTGAAAAGGAGGAAACGTCCGTCTGGTGAAACATTCGGCATCACTACACTCTTGCCCGTTTCGGAGGAGGAGAGAATTGTCGTGATCTTTCCCCATGTTCCAGATTCGGGATCATACGGAATCTGATGCAAATCGTATTGAATTCTGGAGTATACTGCATCGATATCCCTCTCTTCAGCTGTGAGATAGGATTCTATTTTCGGCGCACTGCAGAAAAAGAGAGAGCAGCCATCAGGAGCCCAGCACGGATAGGTTTCCATACGATCAGGGTGTGCAATGGTCGGGTAAGTCGACATTGTGTTGGATTCAAAATGATATAGCATCAGATCAGATCCCAGATCGCAGACCTCGCGGCTTTCACCTGTTGCGTGAAAGAACTGAATAAACCGATTGATCGACACTGCAACAATCTCGCCGTTGGGATGCCACGAGCGAAACGTCGCATGTCCCTGATTGAACGCGGTTCGTGTATCCACTTTGATCACATTCTCGCCATCGGCCACAAGCATGCCGGAACCGCTTCGCCCGCGAGTGTGGAGGATCATCCGATCCGGCCGCTTCTGATAAAAACTGTGACAATTAATGCACGTGTTATCCATGGTCCGGTTCAGCAGCAGCGGTGTCTCGGAAAAATCCTCCAGGTTCCGCTGATAAATCCCCATGGTACCCCAAAGTGTATGATAGGGCCTCAACCGGCGGTACACGAGAAATCCATCAATATCGGACTCAGAAACATGGTTTATAATGGATTCAAACCGCTCCCATTTTTCATCAGAAGTCTGGACATCTATATCGATGCGAAAGGATTTTCCTTTATTTTTCTGGAGCAATCTTCGCCAGGTTTTTTGTGCAATTCGAATCTCCGGATTGCTGCTTTGTATTATGATCGGTTCAAGATTCGAAGATTGGATGGACACTCGAAAGACCTTCCCTTCTTCCTGAATCTGGAAATGCATCGGTGCAATATTAGGCGGAATAATCAGATCAGCATAATCTGGTGTGATCTTCGGCTGCCGAAGGATTTGTGTCACCGAGTCCGGCTCCGGAAAGCCGCAACTCAGAACCATTAAAATCGTCAGAAGAAGTAAAATGCGCACTATAGTTGGATGAATCCCATTCATTTTTTCTTTCCCGGCAATTCAAGCACCGGAGCAAGTATGGCCTTAATATCCAATTCTTTATGAAAATAATAATAAAACCAGTACGTGTTCCCATACTTTTTATGGAGTTCCTCTTTCATCCGGCTTGGATTATCACGGTGTTTGTTTGCAATTCGTAGATAATCCTTGAATTTCTCTGCCGTGCTTTGCCTGATCTGATACCCGGGGATAGCCAGATTATGCGATGCATCGGATGTAAGATAAATCAAAAACGCTTCTTCAAGATGCGTGGGAATGTGTGGATATTTAAAGCGGATCAGAGACTTTGTATGATCGGCAATCAAATCGAGCTGCTTCGACAACAGATGATTGGCGATCAGATACTCTAATGCCATTCGGTTATTTGGATTGCTTTTTAACAAACCTTCCAGATCATCCTGCGGAATTGCACTGTGTACAATGAAATCGGTTCTGGGCATGAGGTTGTACTTGTCTCGCAAGGCGGTATTTTTTAGAATTCGAGCCGGTTGTTCCACAAACAATAAATGAACATCCGCCCATTTTTTGAAAATTGAAGATCTTTCAAGTGTGTACAAATACCGTCTTGCGGTCGGCAAGTTGCCCTTCAGAAGATGCGTTTGGACCAATCTCTGAAGATTCCATGGACTGTCTTTATGAATCGCCTGTGCCTCGTAGGCCCAGTGCTGCGACTCGGTGACATGCCCGAGATCAAAAAAAAGATCGCTGATCTGAAGTGGATACATATAACTGTACTCTTGAGGATGAAACAATCCGTGCTTTCCCCAGTCTTGAGGATAAGCAAACATGGAATCCAGAAGCTGCCCAGTATGATACAGCGCACGATTAGCCTGTACGGATGTATAAATATTTAATGTCGGCTGATCCCGAACGATGTCCAGAACTTCATCCCAGCGATGTTCATGCGCCAGGTACTCGGCAGAGAAGTTGGATTTACTCTCTTGATCGAAGGTGTAAAGTGCAGCCAATCCGCTTAAAATGACAATACTCGCAAATTGATAAATTCTGTGAATGGATGAAATCTTGATTTTCTGAAGCTGCTTCTGAACTCCGGAGATTTTAAAAACTCGGACACACAGATAAGTTAACGGATAGAATCCATAAATAAGCCAAGACGCCCATGGCAAATGCGAGGGATAGAACGTCAGCAGGTTACCAAACATTCTTTCCTGGAGCTGAGCAATCATAATTTGCTTGATTGAAAGAAAGGGTAAAAGGCCAGTCATGATAAGAAAGGAGAGTGCCATCAAAATACGTAAAATCCATTTTTGAGAATTATCGGACAATACGTAAAGGATACAAAGTAGCGCGAATAAAAATACCGGCCCGCCGCATAAGTAATAAAATAGTGGTAGTGTCAGAAGGGAAATTACCCAAAAAAACAAGGGACGGCTTCTGAAGATTCGGCTGTGAATCGTGAAAACCAAGAGCGCTGCCAACAACCCTAACGACCCTTCCAATGGATATCCGTAATCATGATACAGCATGAACAACAGAACCACCGGAATAAACAAACACAGGTGTGTGGACTTTCCGCCCCCAATTGTGACAATCCAATACCGGGTTGTCAAAGCAATTCCTAATAAAATCGTGGAAAGGATAAACGCACCCAGAGGAGGAATCAGGTAGAATTGCGAGAGCAATGCGCCAAACGCTTCGAGTAATCCGCCTGGGTAATTCAGATAAGGACCGATAAATTGAGGCATGAAGTAAAATGCGGGTTGCTTATAAAGAAAATATAGATTCGGTTCGATTCGAAGCCAGATATAAATAAAATAAAACAAGAAGATACTTCCATAAAACAACAAGTCTAAGAAGGCTGTTTTGCTCTGAACCTCTTGCCGCAGATGTGCCATTGAGATAATTTTCTGTTAGGTGAGTGGTTTACGACTCTTTAAGCTATTCCGAAGTTAGGGAAAATTCGTCTGTGAATCAAGAATCATCGCGGACCCGTATTAGAACATTCCTCATTTCTTCACCCATAAATTCTCCGGATCAAACGCAATTCCCGCCCTTTTATAAGTACAAAGTGGAACTTGACCAAAAAACGTTTCGTAAGGTTCGCCTTTACATGACCCATTGAGGATGTTCCGAGCACACACAATCTGCTCTTCAATAAAACCCGCGTCAAGAGGATCACCATGCCCGCACAGAATGGTATCAAATTCGTTAGATCGTTGATTCTGTTTTTGAAGAACCTCTAAATAAACTTCCAGGGGAAGACAGCCGTCCAGAAAGAGCCAGACAATCGTATTATTATTATCGCCGACAAAAAGGAGCTTTGCTTTCGAATCCAGAAGACAAATGCTGCCCGGTGTATGTCCTGGCACTTCGATCACCTCAAGCATCCGGTTACCCAAATCGAAAAGATAACCAGCCTTGACAGGGATCAATTCCGCATCCTTATAACTATCCGCATCCCGTAAAATAGATTTGGACAGATCGGGTTCATCCTGCAAAGCCTGTTGGATCGCATCTGCGTGACTCTCTTGATTATCAAAAACAGCCACCGTTTCAAGATCTGCGGGATGGACATAAGCCATCTCGAATTGATGATTCCCTCCGCAGTGATCCGGATGGGCGTGGGTGTTCACCACGACCACAGGTAAATCCGTCATAGATTCCACCAATCCCTTCAGATCAGCCACACCGGTTCCCGTATCAATCAGCAGAGCCTTCTCATCCCCTTCGACGAGATATATGTTGTCCCGGCCGTGATCATCAATTCGCCAAACATGATCCGTAATTTGCAACACTTCAAACCAGCCTTCAGCAACACGATCAGCAGGATAAATGGGATCATCCGTGACCATCTGATCAGTCTGACCAAATAAAGTAAATGGCAAAATCAGGAGAAGGAGGCAGATCCGGAAACGTGATTCTCTGTGAAAATCATGCATGGGTTCTATCCTTTAAGATGGAATATGAATTGAAGATGGTACTATAACTCTGGAGACGGTTCATCCGGATTTTTCTGCACTGTCACTACCCGCTGCGGGAATGGAATCTCTATACCCGCTTCCTGGAAGGCCTTGTACACAGTCAGCCGAATATCTTCAGACACACGCCATTGCTGGCCCCAGGTAGCCACACGGCAGACGACCCTCAGATCTAGGGAGGAATCCCCGAAATTCAGAAAGTAGGCCTCCGGTGGGGACGTCTCCAGTACATCGGGATGATCCAGACAGGCCTGCTCCATAATTTGTTTTACCTGCTCCAGATTGGAACCATAGGCCACACCCACATGCACCACCACACGAATCTGCGGATCAGGATAAGAAAGATTTGTCAATTTTTCATTGATAATTTGCTGATTTGGTACAACAATCAATGTATTATCAAAAGTCAGGATCTTTGTCGTACGAAGTCCGATATCATACACATCGCCCATTTCACCGGATTCAAGCAGGATGCGGTCACCAAGCCGGAAGGGTCGGTCGGTCATAATCATAAATCCCGCAATCATATTGGCGAGGGTATCTTTCGCAGCCAGGGCGATAGCCAGGGATCCAACTCCTAAAGAAACAAGCACGGAACTGATATTCTGCTTAAAATAATGCATGATATGTACAACAGCCATCAGATAGATGACGATTCCGATCATACGTCGGAGCAGAGGTCTGAATTCTTCTTTCAATTGTACTGAGCTGCGTTCACCGACTTCCTCGGTATACCATTCCAGCAATGTTTCAAGTATCCGGTTCAGCATTCGAGCAAGAATCAGCACTGCAATCACATAAAGCACACCCTTGATTGCAGAAGGAATCATTGTACTGTTGGCCCAGAAAATATGAAGCTGTCGAAATGCCAAGTAAAATCCGACGATCCAGATCAACCGTCTAATGGCCCGATCGACAATATCAAACAATTTGTCATCATAGAGGGTCTCAGTGCGTTGCACTGTGTGTCGTGCGACTATTTTTTCAGCAAAGACTGCAAGCCGACTCACCAGATACGTACCTATAAGAATGAGTGTGCTGAGTACGACTGAAGTGAGGGACTCGGATTGTTTGAGTGCTTCAAAAATTTCTTGCATGATAAAACTCCAAAAAGAATGGATTATCTTGCGGAAAGCAGGTAAAATCCATATGGCCCGATAAGAATACTTGCAATCTGAATTACAATCGGCCAAATCAGGATACGAAATACACCAAAATAAAGCAGTGCGATGACTATCAATATACCGAATCGTTCAAGCCGGTAATATTTTTCAAGCGTGGATTCATTCATAAACATCGCGGCAATACGAGATCCGTCTAACGGGGGAACCGGCATCAAGTTAAAAAATGCGAGTACCAGATTGATAATCACCCCGTAAACCATCATGGTTTGAATCATCTCACCGGAAGGAATGAGCAGCACAAACAGTCTGAATAGGATGGCTGCAATCACCGCTAAAAGCAGATTGCTTGCCGGGCCGGCTGCGCCAACAATCGCCATATCCCGTTTGGGCTCTTTAAAATAAAAGGGATTGATCGGCACCGGTTTTGCGCTTCCGATGAGGATGGGTGATTGAATCACAATCAACATCAAAGGCAGAATGATCGTGCCAAAAGGATCAATATGGGGAATCGGATTCAGAGTCAATCTGCCCATGTCGCGTGCCGTGGTATCACCCTTTTTAAGCGCCATCCATCCATGTGCGACTTCGTGAAAAACCACACTGAATAAAAGAATTACAAGTTTAGGCAAAAAATCAATTGATATCATAAATGGCTAAATCCAATTAGTAAAATTTAATGTTCTATCAGATCTTCCCATGCAATAATGGGGATTTTTCTAGGAATACTTAATCTATCGATTTCTTCTTCAATGAATTTATCAAAGTAAGGTGTATTGTCATCATCCATTTTCTTAGGCAATACTATCATTGCGACATCATCACATGTGAATCTAAAATCCTGGGTCGATCTCCATTCTCGTTCACAATAGATTGATTCCAACTCATTTTCTTTGATTGTCTTTATAAATGACAATATTCTTTCAAAACTCGGTTTTGTTGGTTCTACCGCACCGGATAGAAAATGATATGCTTCCTTTAGATCGGGTCTTTGTGAAGAAAAATCGGGGTTCTTTTCATCATTAATGACATTTTCTTTAAACCATTCTGGAAATCCCTGCAATGACTCGATATTTTCTGACAGCGTACGAATAGCACCGGCAATGGATGACGATTCGAAAGTATAAAGTACAGGATTGAATTGATTTTTAATGGCAGTTTTCCTATAAAATCCTATAGCAAATTTTCTATATCTAACACTAACATAATTTAAATGCACAATCGGAATTTCTGCCAGGCAACAAACGGGTGAAGATTCCAACAGAACATCACCAGCATTTAAAATAATTATTTTTTTTCCAAAATGGAATTCTAATTTTGACTTACAAAAAACTACTTCTCGATGGCCTCCAACTTTTAGTATTCTTTTGCCTGTTTCTGTATCTTCAGTCAAAATTGAACACAGTCTTTCGTATGCTTCACTTGATGGTTTAGGATCAGCCTCTTGTCTTTTCTCTTTTTCGTTCCATTTCGGCCCACCCGTGAAATGCCAAAGAATATCTGAAACCGTGCCAGGCCTGATTTGGGGTGGTTTTAATATTTGATCTGTCATTTTACATTTCTAATTTTGAATTTTCAATTTTTATCTTCCACTTCTTTCTCAAGATCTTCTCGCTTCTTCTCTCCCGACTTCCTGCGTCCATCAATCATCCATCGGGTGATGGAGCTGTTCTCCATGCCGAGAATCACATTCTGAAGCCCTTCATACACAGAGGGATCATTGATCAGCTGTCCCGCTGTGCCATATCCGGTATCGATCTTCACGGAAATATTGGCCAACGCATTAAGTGTGGTTTTTAAATCATCCGTCACTTCTTTGCCGTATTTGGAATCATTAATCATCCTGCCCATCACACTTTCTTTGCCGCTCAAACTCTTTGTGATGGTTTTAAAATCTTCCGTAGCCGCGCGAAAGTCTTTCAAGGTTTGTTGGAAATCACTGGTGTCACTCACCATTTCACCGAGAGGGCCTTCCCCTTTTTCCACGCGGGAGAGAATTGTGGAAAGCTTTTGTGTGGTGGTGGACAGATGGGACAGTGTCTTGCGTATTTCAAGCGGTTCGTTCAGCACTGTGCTGAGGAGCCCGTCCCCCCGGTCGATCTTGGCGATGACACTGCGCAAATCTTCCAACACCTGATTGGTGGTATCCACCATCGCGCTAAATGCACCCTTCTCATCCGTTTGGATGAAACCGTCCTCCGGAATCACAGGTTGATCCGGGCTGCCCATGCTGATTTCTACAACTTTGCCATATACAATACTGGCCGATCCGATTTTTGCCCTGCTGTCCGCGCGAATCCGGTCGGCAATGGATCGTGACACTTCCAGTTTTACAAGGATGCGTTTCTCATCCAGGCCTTCAGCAAATCCGATGTGTGTCACATTTCCAACTTCCACACCGGTGAGAAGCACAGGGTCGCCCTCGTACATTCCGCCAGTGGAGGAGAACAACACCTGATATGAGGCTTTGCTCTCGAACAGCTTGCTGTTTTCACCCAATGTGAAAACGAAAATGATCATCACAACCAGCGCAGCGATGATAAAACCGCCCACGCGAATCTGTTTGGATATAGATCGTTTCATGCAGTCTATTCCTCAGCTTTTTAAAAACTCTTGAATAATGGGATCATCGGTTTCGCGGATTTCATCGGGTGTGCCGACAAACTTAATGCGGCCCCGGTAAAGAAACGCGATCCGGTCGGCCACAGTCATAGCGCTTTGAATATTATGCGTCACGATGATGGATGTAATACTCAAATTTTCATGCACGGATCGCATCAGCTTACTCACCCATTTGGTGGTGATGGGATCCAGCCCGGTCGTGGGCTCATCATAAAGAAGTGCTTCGGGTTCAAGGATAATCGCACGTGCCAGCGCCACGCGTTTGCGCATGCCCCCGCTTAATTTATCCGGCATCATCCAGTCGATATTCTCAAGGCCGACCAGTTTAAGCTTTTCCTGAACCTTAAGAGCAATTTCGGATTCAGCCATCTGGGTGTGTTCCCGCAATGGAAACGCCACATTGTCAAATACGGACATAGAATCAAAGAGCGCACCGCCCTGAAACAGAAAACCGACTTTACGGCGAATTGGCAGAAGCGCGTTGTCATCAAAGTTCGTGACATCCTCACCGTTGACAAACACGCGGCCCGCGTCCGGAGGCAGCAGACCCACAATATGTTTGAGAATCACTGTCTTGCCAGTACCGCTGCCACCGAGAATAACCAGCACTTCACCTTTTCGGATGAGCAGTGTAATGCCGCGCAACACCTCTTTGGTGTCAAAGCTCTTATACACTTCATCAAAAAATGCAAATGGTGGATTGCGCTTGCCCAAAAAGGATTCCTCTGAATTTAATATGTTCTATAAATGAACTTGGGATCTCTCTTATCCATTTTAAAAAGGGAGTGTGGGGCGGTCCCTCACCTCTCATCTCTTACCCCTTACCATTTAACCATTATTTTCACGACTCTTGGATGCGTTCCCTTCGCCAATTCATGCATAATTCAGGCTAAAAAAGGATCAGTAACTTGGTTATGAAATAATCTGCAATCATCACACTCACCGAGGTCGCCACCACGGATTGTGTTGTAGCCTTCCCCACACCTTCGGCACCGCCTTCAACTTTCATCCCGAAATAACAGCCGATCAAAGCAGCGAAAAATCCGAAAAAGACGGATTTGAAAATCCCTCCGAAGAAATCGGACAAGGTCACGGCCCGCTCAACCTGGGAGATATAGGTCGTAAATCCCATCTTGATGTCGACCATACTGACCACCAGACCGCCCCCAATGCCCACAAAGTCCGCGATGGCTGTGAGCAGGGGAAACATAATGATCGCTGCGGTGATCCGGGGGAAGACCAGTTTTTTCTCCGGACTCGCGCCAAGCAGTCGGATGGCATCCACCTGTTCGGTCACTTGCATGGATCCAATAACGGATGTGATTCCCGCAGCCACACGGCTTCCTGCAAGCAACGCAGTGAGCAGGGGGCCAAATTCCTTGGTGATGGCCACACCCACACCCATACCCACCATAACACGACCCGCGAAATTGGCCTCCGAATAGGCAACTTGAATGGCCATGACCATTCCAACAAAAAATGAAGAGATGACCACGATACCAAGGGATCGTACTCCGATCTCCTCCATCTGATCAAGCACAGCCTTGAATTCATACGGCCTTCGAAATCCAAAACGGATCGTATCCAACCATAGATATCCGACCTCGCCAACCTGTTTCATGAATTTAATCAGTTTTTTCATAAAAATTTAATTTCCGAACATTCTCAATTTGGGTCGGGCCATGCGGCTCCTCATCCCTAACCCGTTATCACTTACCCTCAAACGGATAACTAATATCTTAAATCTCTGCCCAATTTCAAAGAGGACATTTTTTATTCAAATTCAACCAAACTCGAATCATATTCCTCAGGCGGTTCAAATCCCAGAAGCTGCATGCATGTGGCCGCAATATTGCTCAGACCCGGTTTGTTTACATCCGCCAGTCTATACTCACCGTGACTGGAAGGATCGTAAAAAATAAACGGCACCGGATTCAGGGTATGACTGGTGCGCGGTTTGATTCGACCGTTTTCAGTTTTGGGATTGCCCTCTTTATCGAGCTCATACATTTCATCTGCGTTGCCATGATCAGCCGTGATCAAAGCAACCCCACCCATCTCTTTTATCACTGGAAGAATGCGTCCCAGTGCCTCGTCCACTGCCTCCACACCAATTACCGCCGCATCAAAAACACCTGTGTGCCCGACCATATCGCCATTGGCAAAATTTACACGAGCAAACCGGTACTTGCCTGTCTTCATCTCTTCGAGCAGCCGGTCTGTGATCTCTTTGGCCTTCATCTTCGGCTTCTGATCAAACGGCACATTATCGGATGGAACCTCAATGTAGGTTTCCAGATCTTTGTCAAATTTCCCACTCCAATTGCCATTGAAAAAATAGGTAACATGCCCATATTTCTGCGTCTCACTGATCGCGAGCTGCGTTACACCGGAATGTGAAAGCAATTCGCCCATGGTATTGTCAATAGCGGGAGGTTCCACAAGATATTGTTTGGGGATGTGGAGGTCACCATCATATTCCATCATGCCTGCGTACTCGATATTTGGGATCATACCACGGTCAAACTTGTCAAAATCGGAATCTTCAAATGCCCGGCTGATCTCAATCGCCCGATCACCGCGGAAGTTGAAGAAGATCACAGAATCGCCATCTTGGATCGGACCGATCGGCTGACCGTTTTCACCAATTACAAAGGGAAGAAGATACTGATCTGTAATTCCAGGATTCTCATCACGGATCAAAGTAATCGCAGCATCTGTTGAATCAGATTGAACACCATCTCCTTGTATGTGGGCCAGCCAGCCTCGCTGGACAATTTCCCAATCCGCTTCATACCGATCCATGGTCACAATCATGCGGCCACCGCCAGATGCGATACGGTAATCGACACCGGAATTGTTTAATTCGGACAAGAAGGTTTCGAACGGACGAACATATTCCAATGCGGAAGTTTCACCAACATCCCGGCCATCAAGCAGTATATGAATCCTCACCTTTTTCACACCCTCATCTTTGGCCTGATTAAGCATGGCTTTGAGATGATCAATGTGGCTATGCACATTGCCATCTGAAAAGAGTCCGATAAAATGTAATGTGCTTGAATTTTGGAGGGTATTCTTAATGAGTTTCTTCCACGTGCCACCTTGCCATAAAGCGCCGGTTTCAATGGCCGCATTGACAAGCTTTGCACCCTGCTCAAACACACGTCCCGCGCCAATCGCATTATGACCGACTTCAGAATTGCCCATATCATTATCGGAAGGTAGACCAACTGCAGTACCATGCGCTCGGAGCTGGGTCATCATGTGATTCGCCATCAATTCATCCAGCACAGGCGTAGTGGCAGCTTTCACAGCATTGCCAACTTCACTTTCATTCAGGCCCACGCCATCCATAATCACCAGTAAAAGCGGACCTTTTCGCCCCGAAAATTTAGAAAAGTAATTCAATTTGCTCATCGTTTCTCCATTTGATTCTGCAATCAATAAATCGTCAATTCAGCTGTACTTTCGACAGTTCCACGATACGAATTTCAGGAACCTCATCCAAATAAACCATGCAATAGGATTTTCGTTTAATCAAATGCCATGACGCGATCGGCCAATGATTCAAAGATTTATGAGATCGTATCTCCTTTTTCACATCCGGCAGGGATGTCCAGGTGCGAAGTGATTCTGCACCCCACCACAATAATAATCGAAATCCAGCTAAAAGACCGTGGTGTCTAATTTGAAATTTGGATGTCAATGCTCTCATCTGGTTAAAACCCGGTCATTACAATTTAAAAAATGGACGCTTTAAAACCGGAAAGGTTTCTATAAAACAAGGTCTTGCTATCGAGCGTTTAATCTAGGAATTTCAGCAGACAAATGCAACAACAACTGGGCCAGATTCAGGCAAAATCAGGAGTAACTTTCTTTGAAAGTAATGGCTGAGAAATACGGAAATAATCTTGAACGAATATCAGAATTAAAATTCCTTTTGTTTTAATACATAAAACATCAAAACTTTAAATTGCCGCCAATCCAGTTTACAGAAAGTAGCTCGAATGCCATTGAAGAAAACGATTGGATTGCGAAGATATTTTTTCACAACTCTTTTACGAATTGCATTCAATTCGTCTGTGCTCTCAATCCATGGAAGTTTAATCCAGGCCTTTCTACCGTGAATATCCCAATCGTCTCTCAGTGTGCCTTGTTTTTTGGCTTCATCATAAACATGAGTACCGGGAATCGGATACATCACCGACAGGTTAATGGCAGTTGGCTTGGCTTTTAACAGTAATCGCTCTGTTTCCTTGATGGTTTCGAGCGTTTCGCCCGGATAGCCTAGGAACAAATCCCCATAGCATTCCAGACCTGCCTGTTTTGTAATGCGGATGGCACGATAATTCATCTCCACGGTCGTTTTTTTATTCATGGCGTCTAATATAATCTGTGAGCCCGATTCGATGCCATAAACCACACTTTTCACTCCAATTTCTTTCATGGCCCGCAGCATCTCTTCATCGATAAAATTGACCCTCGCGCGAACTTTAAATTTCATATTCAGTTTTTCTTTTTTTATTAAGTTTACTACTTCAAAGAAATGAGGCTTATTCCAGACGAAAAGATCATCCATAATGTGAACATTTTCAATGCCCCGTGATTTTAATTCTTTGAGCTCTGCGACAATGTTTTCCGGAGAGCGTTTCCGGAATTTTCTTGCAAGCCTAAAGCAAAAGTTACAGTTATACGGGCAGCCTCGTGATGTAATAATAAAATCCGTGGTTCCACGATGCCCAAGACGCCAATACGTATTCTTCTCATAGGCAGACTTAAGCAGATCCCTGGCAGGAAAGGCCAATTCATTAAGCTCAATCTGCTTATTAATCTCCGGATTGTTTATCACACTCCCGTTTTTACGAAACGTGAGTCCTTTAACGTGGGAGAGATCTTTACCTTTTTCTAAGAACTCGGTGAGTTCAACAATACTGTTCTCAGCTTCACCACGAAGTATGAAATCACAGGATTCAAATTCTTTCATAACCGCATCGGTACTTACGGAAACATGGGGACCGCCAAGAAGCAGTTTCCAGGGATGGCTTTCCTTTGCCATGAATTGCACGAAATTGTAGCCTTCATCCAGAGCAAGAGTATAAAGTGGCACACCGACAAGGTCAGGAGATTCAGATTTGATATGTTCCAGAACTTCAGCATATGACCGATCGTCTTCATCAATATCAATGACAGAGACATCCTGGCCGGCCCTTTGAAGCGCAGCAGCAAGATAAAGTAAAGACACAGGGGGATTGCATCCTGTAAACATTTTCTTTTTATAGGGATATACCAATGTTGTTTTCATCTTTGGATCCTTTTCAATTTCTTTGTTTTACATCTCGGATTGGTTTTGTCTGTGAGTATCAACTCGCTATCTGTCTAATTCTCCTAAAACTTTAGTACAGTTAAGATAAAAATTATACCTTAGAAATCAAGTGAAAAGCACCCCCCTCGAGTTATTGTATATCTGAAATTCGAAAGGGACCTATTTCAACAACATGACCTTTCTCACCGATTCCTGACTTTCCGATATAAGCTTTATCACGTAAGTTCCCGAAGGCAAATTATTCATACGGATTGGTTGACGATATACCCCGGCCTGCTTTTCTTTATCAAGAAGAGTACGGATTTCCCTGCCCTTGAGATCATAAAGTGTAATCTTCACCGGCCCCGCTTCTGGAAGCATATATCGGAGAATGGTTTGCCCGTTAAAGGGATTTGGGAAATTGGGAAGCAGTCCGAATTCCGTTGGTACTGTATCGGGATCTCGTTCAGGTACTCCTGTTGTCTTCTTGATCTTCAGCGCTGCATCCATGCCGAAATCAGCAAGTGTCAGGATCAAATCGCCACTTACCGAGACGGACTGTGCCTCTGTGACAGAACCATCAGTTGTATGCCACTGCTCTACGGAATAGGTGCTAGATTCAAGATCAGGCACAGTGATCTCAACGTTGGACAGGACATCATGCGGCGACTCACCCAGACGATAATCCATGTCACGAACCCACACAAAACAGGTTTGTTCGTTTGAGAAGCCAACCGCTCGCGCTGCTGGCCGCGTCGCACCTTCTACTTCGAAATAATCCACATGAAACCAGTCTGTCCCCGCATTATAAACGCGGACCGTATGATCCCCGGCAGGCACATCCACATCATAGCGCGTTCCTTGTTCGGCCGTTTCATTCACTACCGGTGTGTCTGCCTCGTCAAGGAATATCTGGACAATACCCGGCACCCACGTCGAGACCTCGCTCACATGGACACCGAACACAATCACGTTTGGGATAGAAAAATGAAAAATTGCCTCGCTCCCCATATCCGCCTTGTCAGATCCATGAATATACTTGGACAGATTCTCAATTCCTGGCGCTTCCCAATCCGATGTCACCCAAAACTCATGTTCTGTGGAGTTTTCCCAGCTTTTGCCCGGCGTCCATCGCACACCCATCTCTGAGCTGGGCCCGCCTGACGTTTCTACATGGATGGATTCAAATCCCTGATTGCGAAAATCCTCTCCCTCCCAGAATGCTGCCAATCCGACCCAGTGATAGTAAAGATCGTAAACCTCGGTATAATTATCCCACCACCAGGGCATGGCACCCGTACCCATCATAGACGTTCCCCAGATACCATCATGAATAAACGTGCCGGACTCGTCTGTACCGCCGGTCTGCCAGCTATCCCCGAACTCACCCATAATACATGGCTTGCCGTACTGCTGCATCATTTTATAGCGATGCCGCAACGCTCCCGACACATCAGCACCGTAATAGTGAATCTGATTGATGTCCATATCCGGGCTGCCCCAGATCAGGGCGTCTTCATCCCGCGCGCTGGTTGTCACCAGATGCTGCCAGGGGTCAATGCTGTGCACATATGCAGCCATCTCTTCATGCCATGCGGCTACTGTGGGATAATTCGCGTCGTAATCATCCGTCCATTGCACCTCATTAAACAGCTCCCAGGCAAGGATCGCTGTACTGTATCCCCAGCGCGCTATGGAATACCGCATCTTCCTTTTATAAAGATCTTTGGCCTCTTCATTGTCGAAAAATTCATCGCCCGATTCCAGCATACCACCGTTGTCCACGTTGTAGGGACATTCATCCCAGTTGGGATTGGTGGATTGTGAGAATTGGCCGTGATGCTGCGTCACTAGCTGAATATAAATCCCGAGCTGCTCAGCCAATTCAATGTAATAATCCCACTTCCACGCGCCCTGCTGACTATACCGCCCCAGACCGTGATACCATCCCGTATGATTGGTTTCATTCCATTCGAGGAGTTGGCCATCGTAAAAATGCGTGGACCAGATTCGGATCCAGTTATGATTTGCATCGGCCATATGGGCCATCCAAATGTCATAATCATAAGTCCCACCCCAGTGCCCCCAGCCGACATTCTGACCGACGGGAAAATAAAAGCTGCCGTCATCAAAGGCCATGTATTGAGAATCATCCGGATCAACATGAATATATCCCTTGATGGTGGATGAGACCACATCAAACGTAACCGGATCGGAAATCGTTGTGCCAGATGCATCCGTGATCTCGATCTGGAACTGGTGCGTTCCTATCTGGATCGGTGCATAACGAATCCGCCATTCCGGATCGCCTATCAGTGTGATCTCTTCATTCGATCCGTTCAGACTCCTTGCACAATCCTGATACCGGAATGCGGGTACACGGAAGACAGTCCCACCCGGGCTTTCGAACAGACCGTCGATTAACACTTCATCCGGATCATAGGGATTGTCGTACGAGGCGTCTACTTGGAATTGGATTTCGAATTTCCCATACATGACACACGAAGAAGGATTTTGGAGATTTGTCACTTCGGTCGCGCCAAGCTGGATGCAAAATGCTAGGAGCAAAAATAAAATATGTTTCATAAACTAATTTCCTTAAAATGGATCTTTCATTCACTACCGATTATCTCAATCTGTCTTTTTAATCTTCACCGCCGCATCCATATAGAAATCACCCAAAGATAAAATTAAATCTCCTTCAACCTGGAGGGATCGTGTTTTCATGATCCGTCCCTCGGTGGTGTGCCATTGCTCAATTGAGTAAGTTCCCGGTTCCAATCCAGGTACAGTGACACGCACGCTAGATAATGTTGTGTGAGGAGACTGACCCAGTCGATAATCCATGTCACGAATCCAAAGGTAGGTGGTCCTGCCATTGGACAATCCCCATCCTTTCGCGGCTGGCCGTGTGGCACCTTCAATCTCGAAATGATCCACCCGATACCAATCCACACCCGCGTTAAAGACTCGTATTTTATGAGCTCCCTTGGGAATTTCAATATAATACCGCTGCCCGGGAGAAGGTGTCAAGTCGAGCAGCGGTGTCTTGATCTCATCCAGATAGACTTGCAAATGTCCGGAATCTATGCTGGAGACAGCCCCGATGTTCACACCGAAGACGATCGAATCATTCAGCAGAGCATGGAAAACTGCTTCACGTCCCATATCCGGTTTGCTGGAACCCTGAATATATTTGGATAGGTTCCCGATCCCCGGCGCGTCCCAATCTGCATTAATATAGAATTCATGCTCTGTGGAGGCTTCCCATTCCTTTCCAGGCGTCATCTGAATGGCCATTGCTGGATTTGGCCCGCCCGATACGGAAACAGGGATAACTTGAAAATTTCCTGTGCGGAGATCCTCATCCTTCCAGAAAGCGGCGAATCCGGTCCAGTGATAATAGAGATTATTGGGTTCGATTAAATTATCCCACCACCAGGGCATGGCCCCACCACCCACAAGGGCTGTACCCCAAATACCATCGTGAATAAACGTGCCGGTCTGATCTGCCCCACCTGTCTGAGAGTTGTCGCCATACTCACCTATGATGCAGGGCTTGCCGTATTGCATCATCATGTCATTTCGGTGACGCAATGCATCCGACACACCCGCACCGTAAAAATGGACCTGATTGATATCGATTGCATCGTTACCCCAGATAAGACCGTCCCCATCCCGGGCGCTGGTGGTCACCAGATGGCGCCAGGGATCGATGCTGTGCAGATAATTTGCCATCTCTTCGTGCCACGCTGCCACATTGGGATAATTCTCCTGATAATTGTCCGTCCATTGCACCTCATTGAACAATTCCCACGCAAGGATTGCTGGGCTGTAACCCCACCGTGCTACAGTGTATCGAAGCTTATGTTTGTAAAGTGCTTTGGCCTCTTCATTTGTAAAAAATTCAGCACCGGATTCAAGCATACCGCCAAGATCCTGATTGTAGGGGCATTCGTTCCAATTCGAGTTCGTACGCTGTGAGAACTGACCATGATGCTGCGTAACCAATTGGATATGAAGCCCGAACTGTTCTGCCTGCTGGACATAATGATCCCACTTCCACGCGCCCTGCTGACTGTACCGGCCCAAGCCGTGATACCAGCCTGTGGAATGGCCCGCTTCCCATTCAAGCAGCTGCCCATTGTAAAAATGACAACTCCAGATACGAATCCAGTTCTGATTCGATTCACCCATCCGGCTCATATAGCGGTCATAATCATAACTGCCCCCGGCACGCGCCCAGCCCACATTCATCCCCATCGGGAAATAAAGATCGCCATTGTCAAAAGACATATGTTGGGGATCATCCGCATCAACCCGAATGAATCCTTTGCTACTGGATGAGTCAACAATAAAAGAAACAGGATCAGAAAGCGTGATGCCGGATTGATCCGTTATCTCGATCTGGAAACGATGCGCCCCCGTCTGGATGGGTGCAAACCGAATCCGCCAATCCGGATCACTGATAGGAGTCAACACTTCGGTGGACTCATTGAGACTGCGCATAAAATCCTGATACCAGAAAGCAGGGACACGAAGGACACGGCCATCCGGGTCTTGAAACAGGCCGTCAATGAGCACTTCATCCGGATTAAAAGGATTCTCATAATTCGCATCCACCTGAAAGCAAATCTCGAATTTCTCATACAGCCCGGAAAATTCCGGGACTTTTAGATCCATAATCTGTGTGGCTTCCAACCGAATGGCAAGAGTAATTAATAAAAGGACATAACGCTTCATGATATCAACCTCTCATGAGAATGGGATGCTCGCAAAGTGTTTATCTACCTAATTTATCCGCAAGATCAAGCAGTGCATCAATCTCCTTCGTCGTAACCTGCTGATCAGCCGCAGCTTGAAAAACCTGATCACCAAGAACTTGGAGATCATCAAAGTCCAGTCTGTTTTCCGAGAAAGATTGCGTCAGATTCTGCACACTCTGATTGATGCGGTCCTGACGAATTGCCACCTGATCGCGGGGAATGGAACTTATCGTCTTTGTCACGGTCTGCACCACGGTCTTTTCAACCACCTTGACCAACCCCATTTGGGCCGCCTTTTCCGCGATTTTCTGGGGATGCTTCAAAGTGTAATTCACCAGTAAAAATCCGGAAATGACAACCAGAAATAAGGCCATGAAAAATCCCGCGAAAAAAGCTCCGAATCCTGATTTCCTTCTCCGATTCATAGGATGGTTCTCCTTTTAATTCATCATTCAACATTCACAATTTAAAATTCGTTTTATTATTCCCATACTCCGGAAATCTCCTCACCGCAATGAGGGCATTTACCATCATGCATCGCCTGGCTTTGAACTGAGAATCCCATTCGTCCGATCATCGTCTCACCGCACTGTGGACAGAATGTGCTTTCTCCATCCTCACCGGGCAAATTGCCGCTGTAAACATGATACAATCCTTCCTGAATACCGATTTCTCTGGCACGTTGAATGGATTCCGCAGAAGTAAGCGACCGATCGGTCATGCGATATATGGGATAAAATCGGCTGATATGCCATGGAATCCTGGGACTGATCTTCCGAATAAATTTTGCAATGGATCGGAGGGATTCACCCGAATCATTCAAATCCGGAATGAGAAGTGTGGTTACCTCCAGCCAGACACCCGCTTCATACAAGGCCTGTATCGTATCCAGCACAGGTTGAAGTCGTGCCCCGCAAATGGTGCGATATAGGCGATCATCAAAAAACTTGAGATCTACATTGACGCCATCCATGTAGGGCAGCATGGTTTTTAAACTTTTTTCGGACCAGTAACCATTGGTTACAAATATATTTCTGAGGCCAGCCTCGCGTGCAAGCTTGGCGGTATCAAACGCATAATCCCAGTATACCGCGGGTTCAGTATATGTATATGAAATCGTTTTACACGCGTGATCCTTTGCCGATTTTATCACCATTTCAGGCACCATGTCATTGCCGGTAATGCGGTTCTGATCAATCGGCATCTGGCTGATATCTGAATTTTGACAATTGCGGCATCGCATGTTGCATCCCACTGTGGCAATGCTGAATGAGCGCGATCCAGGCAAAAAATGAAAAAGCGGTTTTTTCTCAATGGGATCGGAATGCATGGCTGCTACCTGACGGTAAACGAGGGAGTAGAGTTTGCCTTCCTGATTTTTCCGAACGCCACAGATTCCCGTCTGCCCGGATGCCAGAGAACAATGATGTGCGCACGTTTGACAGCGCACACGGCCATTTTCAAGCTTGTCATATAAATAGGCTTCCTGCATGAAGTCGTCCTTTCAACCGATGAGGAATACAAACCCGCGTGTGAGCAAGGCAAGTATCAGCGCAAGAATGAATGTGAGCACCACAATGATGAACGCGCGGCGGGCTCTCAATTGCCGGATAAGTGCTCCGATTGTAGCCACACAGGGCACATAGAATACCACAAAAATAGTAAATACTAAAATTTGACCCCAGGATAGAACCGTGATTACATCCCGTGTGCCGAGCGCCTGAAACAGCATCAGCATGGAGAGCTCTTTTCGAAGTATGCCGAAAAGAAGGGTCATGCCCACTTCTTTGGGCAGGCCTAACAGCCAAGTGACAGGACGGGTCAACTGATCCAGCGCGGGACTCCAGCCGTACGCATCTGCCAGGGCGAGCAGCACGCTGCCGCCGATGAGAAGCGGCCATGCGATCACAATAAATTCCTTGAGCCGGAACCAGGTCTTGTTTACGAGACTTCGCATGGAGGGCCAGTGATAAACCGGAATTTCAAGGACCATACCGGGCGTTTCTTCCGGCAGCAAACGGGACATAATACCGGCCGAAAGAACAATCACCAGAAAGTTTAGCACATAAATGCCGAACGCGGCCGTGCCCCCGAGATAGACGCCAACCAGACCAAAGATGATGGTCATACGCGCAGCACACGGCACAAGCGTGGCGATCACAGCTGCGATGTATCGATCACGGGACGAACTTAAAATGCGTGTGGCCATGACTGCGGGCACATTACAGCCGTATCCGAGAACTGCGGGAATCACAGCCGTACCATGCAGGCCTACCCTGTGCATAAAAGCATCCATGAGAAATGCAACGCGAGGCAAGTATCCCACATCTTCAAGAAAAGCCAATCCGGCAAGGAAGGGCAAAAGATAGGGCAGCACAATCGCTACGCCCCCGGCAATGCCTTCAATCGCGCTGGACAGGAGATGATATATGAGTGAATCCGGATTGATTGAACCGAGCAGCGTGGCTTTTAATCCTTCAAAAAAATTCAGTATCGGCGTTTCCAGCAATGCACCCACGGAGAAAACCGTATGGAAAAAGAGGTAAAGGAGTCCCGCCATGATGAGGTATCCCCAGAATGAATGCATCAGCACATCATCCACACGATCTCGCAACTGGATTTTCGGCTTTTTGAATGTGGCAACCTTTTCAAAAAGGGACATCGACATGGCATGCCGCTCTGCATTAATCACCTCATGGGCCGGCTTGCCGTGCGTTTGAGCGAGAGCGCGCGCCGATTTCTCAACAATGGGTAGAATGTGAGGATGCATCTTCTGAATGATATCAATGAATGTTTGATCCCCTTCGAGCAGTTTGGTAGCCAATAGATGAATGGAGAAGGGAATCGACTCACCCACATCCTTTTTTAACTGCCGCGTTAATTTGGCAATCACCAGTTCCACATCCCGATTGCCGCGGATATGACGGGCGGGACTGGGTTGATTTACCGTAGCAAATGCACTGCGAAACAGATCTCGCACGCCCTGACCATGAGAGGCCACAGTCGCTACAACCGGAATCCCCAATTCATTGGATAATTTGTCGATATCAATTTGGATGCCCTTGCGTTCCGCTTCATCAATCATATTGAGGCAAAGCACCATCGGGATTTCGAGATCCATCAGCTGTAAAGTGAGTTCAAGACTTCGCGAAAGTGTGGACGCATCCACCACATTGATAATCACATCCACCTGATGTGTGAGCAGGTAACGCTGGCTCTCCGTGGCCGCTTGATCCATAGAGGTGAGCGAGTAGATCCCCGGCAGATCGACAATATCAAAAATCTCACCATGCAAATTGACATGGCTCTGGGTGTAGGTGACTGTTGCGCCAGGAAAGTTGGATGCTGCGGATTTGTATCCCGCAACCTCATTGAAAAGCGTGCTCTTGCCGCAATTCGGCTGACCCGTTAGCACAATCTGCGGATGCTCCAGCTTTTGCTTTTCCTGGAGCAATGCAATATTTGTATTGGATGATCTTTTTATTTTTGTTTTTGTCACTTACCTCTAACCTCTCACCATTAACCCGCAAGCGAACGAGAATAAATTTTACGTATCATTCAGGATCTTCTGCAATGCTACGGTTATATGCCTCGCCATTCCGCGGCCCAAGGCCACTTCAGAACCATGCACCTGAATCAGGATCGGCCCACCCAACACTCCGTTTCGTTTCACTGTGATTGGATCACCCGCATGAATTCCCATCTGATTGAACCGTTGACAACAGCCCCATCCTCCTTGAATGCTCTCAACCCAAACCGTCTCACCGGATTTGATCTGATCCAATGTCAGCGCTTGGCTATGATTGTGACGATGTCTTCTCATGGATTCATACTCTCTTCCACAAACACTTTCAGCCGTTTAAAGGTTCGCGGACTGATATTGTGCTCAATCCGGCAGGCGTCTTTTTCTGCGGTTTCCTTATCCAACCCGAGAACATCCTGCAAAAATTTCATGAGGGTCACATGCCGCGCATAAATTTGCTTCGCGATTTTATCACCCTTCGAAGTCAGCGAGATCAAATCATAACGTGGATGTGAAACCAGCCCCTGTTTTTCCAGATTCTTCATTGCGCCGGATACACTTGCACGCGAGATGTTCATCTTGTCGGCAATATCCTTGACCCGTGCATTGCCCTGATCTTGCTCAATCAAATGGATGGTTTCAAGATAATCTTCCATGTTCGCTGAAATTACTGCTTCCATAACTGCCTCCGGATTAGGAGCCCTTAACAAAGTTAGGCGTTCCTAATTTACATCATTTTATACTCGGATACAACAAAAAACCTCTGGAAACTCTTTGTCTCCAGAGGCGATCTAATTCCTTCAGATGTTTCTTTTCTAACCTCTTACTCCTTACTATTCATCGGATCATTTAAACTTTCACAAACACATATCGAAGGATAAACAACACCGCCACAAGCAGGATCAACCAATTCACATCTGCTTTTCTTCCGGTGGATAATTTAATAATCGGATACGCGATGAACCCCATGGCCAATCCGTCGTGGATGTTGTAGCTGAGCGGAATCCCCAGCACAATCAGAAACGCCGGGATTGCTTCGGAATAATCCTCCCAATCGATCTTGGAAACATTGCGAACCATCATTGCTCCTACAATCACAAGCGCCGGAGCGGTGATTGTAGCGTATTTGCCGATCATCCCGGCGAGGGGGGCAAAGAACAGGGCGAGAAGAAAAAGTAATCCAGTCACCACGGAGGTTAACCCCGTGCGCCCGCCATACTGAACACCTACCGCACTTTCAATATAGGAAGTCACCGTGCTCGTTCCTGTGCAGGAACCCACCACCGTACCTACTGCATCGGAAATTAGGGCGCGGTTCGCGCCCGGCAGTTTGTTATCCTTCATGATGCCCATCTGCTCGCCCACACCGATGAGTGTGCCCATTGTGTCAAAGAGATCCATAAAGAGGAAAACAACAATGAAGGGAAGGGTATATAGTTTTAATGCACCGAGGAGATCAAATTTTAAAAACGCGTGATCCTGCGGTAGACCGACTATTCCGACAAATTGAACCTTGCCGAGAACAATGGAGAGGATAGCCGAAGCTAAAATGCCCCATAGGATCGCGCCTCGAACTTTACGAACGAACAGAACCGCGGTCAGCAGCAATCCGAAAAAGAAGATGAGCACATCGGCTTGGAGAAAATTGCTGTTGAATTGCACCAGCGATCCGGGTGCATCAAGGATGATACCGCCGTTTTGAAATCCAATAAATGCGATCAACAGGCCGATCCCCACAGCAATCGCATTTTTCAGACTGGGACTGACCGCATCAATGATGGCTTTACGGAATTTTAACAGGGACAAAAGAAGGAAGAGTATGCCGGAAATAAAAGTAATACCCAATGCCACACGCCAGGAATCCACCACACCCATGGCGGACAGAGTCATCACTACAGTCACAAAGAAAAAATTCTCACCCATGCCCGGCGCCTGCGCAATGGGAAAATTTGCATACAATCCCATAATCAGCGTTGCGATCGCCGCCGCCAGACAAGTGGCTAGCATGGCTGCGTCATAGGAAAGCCCGGTGGGGTTCCCTGCAAAATCAGTGGAGAGAATCGCCGGATTCAGAAAGATGATGTAGGCCATGGTCATGAAGGTCGTGATCCCGGCGATAATCTCTGTACGGACTGTTGTGTTTTTCTCGGACAGTCGAAATAATCGTTCAAGCATTGCAAAACTCCATTAAGATCGATTCAATGTTTTAATCGCCTCAATCTGTGCCTGACGTGCCAGATCCATAGATTCCGCTAAAATGCGTGCCGCCTCCTGTCCACTGTGAAATCCGGTGCTATTTTCGGAGGAGACAAAATCCCAGCGCATCTGGGATCGGCGATGTAGATGCAATGCCTTATCCAGTTTATCCGAAGGAATGCCTTTGGACTGTGCAACCTTAATCGCGTCAATCGCGTCAAGAATCGCCTCTTCACTCTGGCGAAGGAGCTTCGCGGTCCGATCCTGAATGGTCAGGATACGGTCTTCAAGTTCCTCAACTGTCACATGATGACAGGTTTGACATGAAGCGTTCGGATTTTGAAGCGGACTGCGAATCCAGTGATCGGAAATCTTCACACTGCCGCGCCGGACATAGGGCATGTGACAATCCGCGCATGAGACTCCGGACTTGGCATGTATGCCGGTGCCCCAAAGTTCAAATTCAGGATGCTGCATTTTTAACATCGGCGCACCAGTTTCAGCATGGGTCCAGTCTGCAAAGTCGTAGGATTCATAATGGGCCTTGATGGCGTCAATGGAACGGCCTTCGCTCCACGGGAAGGTGAGCACCTTGTTCTTTCCCTTGAAATAATATTCAACATGACATTGACCGCAAACATAAGATCGCATCTCCTGACGAGTCGCTTTGGACAGATCCACACCGGCTTCTTCCATCGCGATTTTGAACGCGGGGCGTGTAATCCGCAACGCCATTGTGTTGGGATCATGACAATCTGCACAGGAAGACCCTGTCATTAATTTGGATTTCAGATCGTTGTATGGCGTCGCATTGAATTCCTCCCACCCCATCTCACGGACAAGGGCAGGCATCTCTGCTGCGTGACAATTGACGCATGCACCAGGCTGGACCACGATCTGAGTGCGCAGTGTATTGGCCTGATCAATAGATGTGTAATGATGACCGCGCTCCTCATTGTGATCTTTACTGAATGAATATCCGGCCCAGAGCCGTTTCATCGCAGGATACGCTTCAAGCTTGCTGTAGGGCGTGGAACCGCCATATTTGGTCTTGCCATAATCCACTTTGGTCTGGACGAAGGTATCATATTCAAAAGGAAAATTCTGTCCCCAGACCGCGGGATCAATCTCATCCTCACCAATCTCAACCACCTTGAACGGATATTGAAGCGCTTCCCGCTTCTTTTCTCTGATATTGAAAAGCAGCATCAAAATCAGCACCGTACCGATCACCGATCCCAAGAAGATGAGGATGTATACCCAACCCCGTTTTAACCAATCTTTAATCGACATAATTTCCGCCACCTGTATACTATATACCGTGTGCTATTTACATTCTGCTCGGATATACGACCTACCACATACAATATACTATTTTTAAAACCGATTACTATGCCCCACATTACCGTGACAATGCATACAATCTACTTTCTCAGGATAGGCATATGTTTTCATCCGGGATACCACATCTCTATGGCATCGCAGACAATTGTCATGTGCAATCTTTGCATTGAAATTATGAATATTGATGGTTTCATCATAATTACCCGTAGTAAACGCGGCACTGTGATTCCAACCGTTCAGCGCCTTGGTGGCGTACTTGCCGAACAGATCATGTGGTGTATGACAGCTATTACATGTGGCCACCTCGTGATGGCTCGACCGGTTCCACCCGTCATATTGATCGCGCATCACATGACAATTCATGCACGCCTCAGGATCATCCACCAGATAGGATGCACCCTGCGCGTAAAAGAATGTGAATCCTCCTAGTCCCAGGAGAACGCCGCAAATCATTACGGAAAGCAGAATCAACCACTTTTGATATTTTTTAAATGGAATCATATTGATTTACTCTGGATACAAGTTATCTTCTTTCCCTCCCAGACCAGTTTCTCCTCCTTCTTTAATCGGAGCAAAAGCCGCGACAAAGTCTCAGGTGTGGCCCCAATCGCAGCAGCCACATCCTTTTTGGAGAGATTGCACTGGAAGGTTTGCATGCCGCCAGATTGCTCCTTCAGAAAACGGAACAGCCGTGCCTCAACATCAAATGCTGTTAGGTATTGGACTTGTTCTGCGAGATACCGCAACTTGCCCATCAGATTGGCCATGAAATCGTTGCGGAAATCCGGATCCTGGAGAAGGCAATCAAACTGAACCGTAGGCAACATATAAACCAGACCCGCTTCCAAAGCCATGGCCGAAACCGGATAGCGATCCTTTTCGAACAGGATGACCTCCGCAAACAACTCACCCGGTTGAATGACCTTGATCACCACTTCCTGTCCATCAGGGGAGGTTTTGTAAAGTTGGATGGATCCCCGCGCGCACAAATAAATCGCTCGTCCTTTATCCCCTTCATGAAAAAGGATCTCACGTTTTTTCAGAGGATGATCCAGACAAATCTCTGCCACTTGCCTGCGGTGTGTAGGATCAAGAGACTTGAACAGGTCGGATTCCATTAAAATCAGGGTTGGATCGCTCATATTCATAAAATACACATTTCTTGATCTGGATCAAGGTTTTTATAACTGGATTGATTTATTTTGTGAGTGCGAAATGGAAAACACCAGGATTGAAAGGATGAAACATGGAACGTGAAATCATTACAATTGACGAAGATAAATGTAACGGCTGTGGACTTTGTGTGCCCGGATGCCCTGAGGGTGCACTTCAAATCATTGACGGAAAGGCACGTTTGATTAGCGATCTATTCTGTGATGGACTGGGTGCCTGCATCGGTGAATGTCCCGAAGGCGCCATCGAAATCGAAAAACGGGAAGCCGAGCCCTATGATGAGCGCACTGTGATGGAAAACATTATCAAAGCCGGACCCAATACAATTAAAGCCCATTTGGCCCATTTGAAAGACCACGGCGAAACCGCATTTCTGAAAATTGCCGTGGATGTATTGAAGGAAAAAAATCTGGAAGTGCCACAAGGCATTAATGAGGAGGACAAACCCGTGCAACACGGACACGCAGTGGGCGTATGCCCCGGCAGTAAACCGATGAATTTCAACAACGAAACACCGATACAATCCAACGAGGGCGATGTGTCATCCCAACTCACCCATTGGCCGGTGCAGCTGCATCTGGTCTCGCCACGTGCGCCCTATTTCGAAGGCGCGGATGTGCTCCTTGCTGCAGATTGCACAGCGTACGCGCTCGGAGATTTCCATCAGCGCTTTCTCAAAGAAAAAGCGCTTGCCATCGCCTGTCCTAAATTGGATGAAGGTCATGATATCTATCTCGCCAAACTGATCGCCATGATCGATGATGCCAAAATTAACACACTCACCGTGCTGATCATGCAGGTGCCATGCTGCGGCGGACTCATCCACATGGCTAAGCAGGCTGCTGAACAGGCAAGTCGCAAAATCCCGATCAAGAAAGTCGTGGTTGGAATCAAAGGTGAAATCCTCTCGGAGGATTGGGTGTAAAATAATTAGCCCACGGTTTTAACCGTGGGACAGGATTCATCCATAGGAAAATAGGAGCATACAATGACAGACAAACAACCTCTCGAACAACGCATTCGTGAACAGGCCATCAACTGGAATAACGACCTAACCGCACAATCCGATGCCATCGTCAGTAAAACATTAGTCGAACAGAAAACAGGTACAATCACTGTATTCGCATTCGATAAAGGACAGGCCCTGAGTGAACACACCGCACCCTTCGATGCGTTTGTTCATATTCTGTCAGGGACGATGAAAATTACGTTGGCTGGGAAGCCGATTACCGTCAATCAGGGCGAGAGCCTCATCATGCCGGCCAACATCCCGCATGCGCTCGAAGCCGGGGAACCGGCTCGGATGTTACTCGTCATGATCCGGTCATAATGGATCTGGTTAGGAATGATCCTTGACAAATGAAACACGGATGCGTATATTTAAGACAATTAAGTCCGAAATAAGAATTTAGGGAACATATGTTTCTCTCACGCGCATGCGAACTGGGCATCCAAGCTATTCTGTATTTAGCCAAACACCACGAGCGGCCCTATATCCCGGTTAAGGAAATTGCTGAAATCAATTCGATCTCGTATCATTTCCTGGGGAAGATCGTCCAGACACTGACAAAGAAAGGGTTGCTTACCTCTTATAAAGGACCCAAAGGCGGTGTCCGTCTTTCCAGAGATCCGGACCAGATTAAACTCATTGAAATTGTGGATGCCATCGATGGACTTGGATTTTGTCAAAAATGTTTAATCGGATTACCCAAATGTGGAGACGAGGATCCCTGCGCGATTCATGACCAATGGGGGGAAATCAGATCTCAAGTCAGCAACATGTTTGAGAATAAAACTATTGCGGCACTTATTGAAGAATAAAATGAATAATTTATTCACACATAAACGATTAAATCGTGAGCATCGGACCATCGGTCATATGATCGGCCTCTATTGCCGTCATCATCATCAAATAAAATTCGGACTTTGCGGAGACTGTACAACTTTGTTGGAGTATGCTGAAAAGAGATTGAATTCCTGCCCATACGGCGCTGACAAACCCACTTGTGTCAATTGTCCGATCCATTGTTACAAACCGGAACTACGGGAACGTGTTCGTAAGGTGATGCGCTTCGCCGGACCTCGAATGCTGTGGCATCATCCGATCTTCGCAACTCTGCATCTTTTAGACAAGTTTCAGCGGACAGATAAAGCATCCGTAGTAGGTCGCGGGAAGGAACCCCTTACCGCAAACCCATAACCTCATACCCAGAGAATACATATATAAGATTTGTATCTCCAAATAAAGCATCCATACATTCATTCAATCAACGGAGAGAAAAATGAACACATTTGATCAGCTCGTTTTGTTAGCCACCGGACTCACGGCCATCTATCTCATTGTCCGTCTTTTTCAGGACAACAAACGCCTCGGCAGTCCTGCTGTACACAACACCTATTATCTGGCATCATTTATCGTTCTCCTCGTTTCAGGACTGCTCCTGATCTGGAAGGGCTGGGACATCCTGCCCAATCCCGAAGTTATTGTTGTCACCACATTACTGCCCCTCGGCATCGCCACCGGTCTGGTTCATGAATTTCACAAGGACAAGGCAAAAGGCTACCTGATTTTCGCGATTGTGGGATTTCTGGCTATTTTAGTCACACGTTTCGCTGGAGCACCGCGAGGATTACAAATTTTTACGCTCGCATTTTTCCATTCGATTGCAGGATTCACCATTGTCCTCATCCCCTATTTTGCGACCAAAGCGGGTAAAGTACCCGGTGGTTTTATCGGTGTCTCAATTGGTGGTGTGCTTATTGGCATTGGCGGCACATCGCTTGCTTTCCTGAAATCGGGCAATCCGATCCTGTCTGCCGAATTGATTATGACCATTCTTGCTCCGCTGCTTTTACTGATGACACTGGCATACACATTCGGATTTGTGAAAAAAATTGTCGCAGCTAAAAAGGGATAGTAGATCAGACTGGATTGTATAATGGGATGATGGGCCCAATTGCCAATAGCCTATCGCCCATTACCATATTTTTTCTAGGAAAAATATTATGGACTTTATTAAAAATCGATTTTTGTATTTATTCCAATCCACCAAAGGCCTGGTGCTTGTCGCGGTCGCACTCATCTCGCTCGTGACCGCGATCTGGGGCACACTCTCCGGCCCGATGGTCGAATGGGGGGTGCGCGACATCACCTTGAAAATCACCGGCATGCAGCTCCTGCCGCAAGAGCGTGAAGGCCGTATCATCATGCTTTACCACGTCATCGCTATGGCCATTATCGCCATCGAGGTTTACTTCATGACCTCCATCGTGCCCATGCGAAAACATCGGCAGGCCATGATCAACGGCACAGTCACGTTCGGGTATATCCTGACCCTATTTTTTGGATTGAGCTTCGCTTACTTCGGGCATAATTTCATTTTTCACGGCATCTTCCTGTTCGGATTATCCCTGATGTTCTTTTCTGGATGCCATCTTGCCTGGGCGCTCTGGCCCTGGCAAAAGCAATATCATGTGAAGGATAACGAGTATGCCCACACAAAAAAAGGTGTGGATCTCGAACGTGTCGCGTTTTTTGTCATGGCCGTGGCCACACTTGGATCGGCTATGTTCGGCGCAATTACCGGATCGTATTGGGGCAACGGGCATGAAACGTTTCTTGCTGAGGACATCATTCGCGAGCCGCACAAGAACGCGCTGCAGCTCGCAATCATCGGCCATCTGCACATTATGCTCACGCTCATTGCCGTTGCCATCACACTGATCATCGGCCGCTGGCTGGATTTCAAGGGTATCTTTCATAAAATTTCCATGCCGCTCATGATTGTCGGCACGATTGTCATCACACTCGGTGTCTGGGCCGTTGTGCCATTTGAGCCCATCGCACATACCATCATTTATTGCGGGTCGGTACTGGTCATGCTATCTGCGCTCTTCCTCGTGATATTTGGATGGCGCAAACTCATCCATGACAACCGGCAATTCGTCAAACCGGGATTCGGCCAAGGCCTCCGTGCGCTGCTTCATGATCCACTCAAGTTCGGACCGCTGTGGCAGATGGTCTTCATGAACTTTACAGTCAGCGGAGTCGGCATTTTCATGGCTGTGAAATTGGATGAGATCTTTCGCCAATGGCCCGCGCGTGAGGAGCGCATTACTCTGACCGGGCACTGGCACATCCTCTCAGCAATCATTGCGACAATCATCATTCTCTATTTCGCGGATATTAGCGGATTAAGCGGCAAGAAGCGCAAATGGTTCGGCTGGTCCGTGATTATTTTCTCGGATCTCGCATTCGCTTCTGTCACTATCTTTTCGATGAAGCGGCTGATGCTCGCGCAATACGCCCAGCAAGGACTGGTGGACTGGTCCATGATTTTCGCGGACATTGGACTGGCAGCGGTTCTGGTTGCCATGTGTGTGCTTCTGCTTTGGCGCCTATTTGATCTGTTTAAAGGCGAAGGATTATGGAAGAGACAGCTTTCCAATCCGGAACTGGATGTGAAGCGCACAGCACTTCAAAAGGAGGATTCGAAATGAAGACTTTTCTAATCCTTCTGATTGGAATTTTAATCCTGACTTCCGGATGTGTTAATGAGCCAGTGGATTCTCTCAATTCGATTCCGTATATTGACACCGGTGTCGATCCCGATTCGTGGATCACAATCCCTGCGGGTGAATTCATGGCCGGATTGCACGATCATGAAATCGACATCCCCTACGATTATGAAATCATGGCCACACTCGTCACCAATGCACAATACGTCGAGTACCTGAACAGTGCGTTGGTCGATGCCACCATCAAAATCGTGGCCGACAGTGTGATGGGTTTTTATCCCGGCGATCCGTTTCAAGGCCATCACCATGAATTCGAAATTGGATCTGGCGATAAGGTGCACTTGTTGCTCAATGAACCGGGATTGCGAACCAAATTCGATGCGGATACGTTTCGTGTCGTATCTGGATTTGAAAATCATCCGGTGGTCATGGTCACCTGGTTCGGTGCCAAGGCCTATGCCGATTATAATGGCTTACGGCTTCCAACAGAGTTGGAATGGGAAAAAGCAGCACGCGGCTCAGAGGACAATCGCGCCTATCCGTGGGGCAATGAAATCTCGCGGAACCACACCAATTATTACTCGAGCCACGATCTGTTCCACAAGGTGCTGAATCCCGGTGCACGCACCACTCCAGTCGGATTTTATAATGGTCAGACGATCAGTGGATACGAGACAAAGGACAATCGCAGCCCGCATGGATTATTCGATATGGCCGGCAATGTCTGGCAATGGTGCGGTGACGACTACTCCGATCAGCATTATCGATACGCGCGCGGAGGAAGTTTCGCCAATTATGAATACAATCTTCGCGTCTGGGCCCGTAATAGTGCGGGACCGGATTTTTACGCCATCAATATTGGGTTCCGCTGCGCACGAGGAGAAAATTCCGAGATGCTGAAAGGGCATCATTAGTAACCATTATTTTTTCAAATATTCACAAAACCATTCTTCTGATAATTTCCCCCTGACAAGAGCCTGTCCTGAGCTTGCCGAGGGGGGGAGATACAGAGGGGGTTAAACAAATCATGCTCTTACGAGAAGCTAAACAATACTTGCCCCTGATCAAGATCCTTCAAACAGCCCTGCTGATCCTCACTGGCATTACTGGCTTCATCAGCGCCCGGGGATCAGAGGTTTCCGCTGATATTCTTGCCGGACTCTTTGGCAGCCTGTTCATGATTATTAGCGGCTCCACCATACTCAATATGGTCTATGACCGCGACATAGATGCAAGAATGCAAAGGACTGTCAAACGCCCGCTTCCCTCCGGAAAACTGGAGACATTTGAAGTATTCGCCGCGGGGATTGTCATGTCATGCATTGGGTTTAGCTGGGCGCTCGCCCTCTCACCGTTGTATGCAATGATCATTTTCTTCGGACTCTTTACGGATGTGGTTGTCTACACCATGTGGCTCAAGCGCCGCACGCCCTGGTCTATTGTTTGGGGTGGCATCTCCGGCGGTATGCCCATTTTAGCAGGCCGTGCTTTGGCAATTGGACAGATCGATAAAATTGGGATTCTTTTAGCCATTTCAATCCTGCTATGGATACCCACCCATATCATGACATTTAATATGAAATATTTAGAAGACTACAAACGCGCCGGTATCCCCACCTTTCCATCCAGATATGGATTTCAAGCTACAAGATGGACCATTGCCCTGTCAAGTTTTGGAGCAGCAATCGCCATCGGTATTGGATCTTTTGCACTCGGACTCTCCGGTGGTTTATTATGGATTCTGGCCGGCCTTTCCATCGGCATCTTTGCTCTGGCACTTTTAAGCTTGATTCAACCCTCGGAAAGAATTAACTTTGGACTGTTCAAATTCGCGTCACTCTACATGATTGGCGCCATGATATTACTCATTATAGGAACCTGACCTCATATTGGGAGGAGGATGAAATGAAAAAAGTGGTACTCATAGTATTGCTGATATTATTATCCGTGAATCTTTTTGCTAAAGACATTCGCATCATCACACCCTATTTCGGCACAATCAACAATCAGCTTTCTGTCGAAAACATGGATAGTATGGATGACACAGCACCCCTGGGCGGCCTATACTTTCAATGGGTCAATCCTGACAAATATCAATGGAATGTCTTTTTATATGGATCCAAAGACATCAATGAAAGCAATATTTACGGCTCACATTTTATATTCGATTATTATTTCGGCCAATCACCCTCTGGCAAATACGTAGTTGGATTGGGATTCGATTATATTCAAATTAATACAGATGGAGAAGTCTCTCCATTTCTTTCGGATTTTAAAATGACCAATAAGATTTATGCGCCTTACTTCCGTGCCGGCCGATATTTCAATTTCGGAAGCGATATGAAAAAGGTGTCCATCCTGCCATGGGTAGGATATGAGCAAGAAATCATCAGAGGTGATTACAGTTTCATCCTTCCTTCAATGGCGCCCGGTATGCCGCCCATGCCAACAGCAGAAGACATCAAAGAAAATTATGGATACACCCTTCTTGGCACCAATTTTAAAGTCACGCTGTATCATTTTATTGAACTGTCTGCAAAATATTATCACAAGATCAGCATGGATGATGGCGAAAACTTGAACACAATCTCTGCCATGTGCAACATCTACCTCAACCGTCATGTCGGTCTTTCTTATCGATTCAAATATATAGAAGTCAGTGTAAGCAAGAACACGTATCACATGGGTGGCGTAGCTTATATGTTTTAGAATTACAGGAGCATTTTAGGTGAGGGGCAGAGTGGTGCTCCTCACCACTTATCGCTAACCAACAGACTATCCGAAACTAAATTCCATTAAACTCGTTAAACTCCGTACTACAAATTATTCTAAGAAGGATTAAAAAAATGCGCCTCCATGTGCTCCAGCATGTTCCCTTTGAAACTCCCGCCTATATTCTCGATTGGGCAAGGGGAAGGAATCTTCCCGTAATGACCACACCTCTTTACCAAGCACCCAACTACCCCAATCAAATGGATTTTGACGCGCTTGTGATTATGGGTGGACCCATGGGCGTGCACGATGAAGGTGAACACCACTGGTTGAAGAATGAAAAACACTTCATTGAGAAGGCAATTATTTCTGAGAAGAAAATATTGGGGATTTGCCTCGGCGCTCAATTGCTCGCTAGTGTGCTTGGAGCAAAGGTCTACAAAAATCCGGACAAGGAAATCGGCTGGTATCCTGTGAGTTTATCCGGGGACGGACAGAGCAATCCACTTTTGAAGGATCTGCCTGCAACATTCAATGCGTTTCATTGGCATGGAGATACCTTTGATATCCCCGAACATGGCATCCGGATTGCCGAAAGCAAAGCCTGCACAAATCAGGGATTCGTCATGAACAATCACATTATTGGATTGCAATTCCATCTGGAATCCACAACCACTTCCATTAAGGAGCTTGTGGAAAACGGACGTTCTGAGCTTGTTGAAGGGAAATGGATACAGAATGAAGAAGTATTGATGAACCAAACCGATCAACATGTGGCCGAATCCAACCGATGGATGGCATCCATCCTTAACAAGTGGATAATGTAAATTGAACTTCTCAGACCTTATTAAGTATTTAGGATTTATTTACAACTTAGATAGACTTCCATCCTTAACCAGCCACAACTCTTCCATCCTATAAAGATGAAAACCATCATGCGCCAGAATGTGCAATATCAAAGTCTCGAAGGGATACTGATCATATTCAGGATGCTCTCCAACCCTCTTCCACACATCCTCATTGCAGGATTGAATCAAATCAACCTGTTTTTCCCGCCAGGATGCAAATGACTCCAGCAATTCATGGACCGGTTTAAGATGTGCATCCTGTTTCTTGTCTTCTTCAGGGTTCGGTGTAAATGCATGAATGACTGGATGCTCCTCCTTAACAAACTGGCGGATCCGACGGAACAGCATGGGTTGCACCAATGCCAGATGATGCACATGCTCATAGATCGTCCAGAATCTTTCACCGCGACGTAAGTGTAATTTTATTTCAGGAATCTGTGAAACAAATCGTCTGAGTATGTCCATATTTAATGAGAGGGACTGGATAAGGTGGTTTCTATAATCCATGGGGACCTCCTTTTTTTCAAATCTCCCCGATATTTCAAACTGGTGGGTTGCTGGACCCCGCGAATTATTAATGACCAATTCTCGGCCAAACGGGTCAATATCCAACCGAAAACATATTTCATCTATATTAATGAGAGTTGTGCGAAAAATAGTGCGTTAATCTGATTTAGCTATATGCTTATTGAAGAATTCCTCGAATATGTCCAATGCATCTTGATCATAAAGACAAAACACAATCTTTTTCAACTTCGTATCCTCTTTGAGAAAATTGTATACTGTGGACAGCATGATCTCTGCGCATCGGTCTATCGGATAACCGAAAATACCTGTGCTAATTGCTGGAAAAGTAATGGAATGCAAATTACGATTGTCCGCCATCTTGAGGCTGCTGAGTGTGGCTTTTTGCAGTTTTTCATCCTCATCACCCTCACCCATGCGCGGGCCAACCGCATGAATCACATATCGTGCAGGCAGATTGCCTGCGCTTGTAATCGCGCATGATCCCACATTTACCTCACCACCCCAGACCTTGACCCAGAGATCGCTTTCCTCTTGAATCGACTGGCCTCCTTTTTTGACAATCGCACCAGCCACACCACCGCCATGTTGCAATGCAGAATTGGCTGCATTCACAATCGCATCTGTGTTCAGCTCTGTGATGTCTCCCTGAATGAGTTCAATCCAGGTTTGTCCAACCAGTTTTTTCATGGAGGATAAAATCCCATATCGTTTATTTATCCCGTTGCCTGGACCTCCACTTTCGCCAGCCAACCTCAATGCCATGTCTCACAATTAGTACCACAGTTGCACAAAAAATGCCAACAATCCAGCCCCCTAAGATGTCGGAGGGATAATGCACGCCCACGTAAATTCGAGAGTAGCTAATGAACAGTGCCAGACTGATCGGGATCCACATTTGTTTGCGATAGCGCCAGGAAAAGAGCATGGCCATAGCACCCAGATTCGCGGCGTGCGAGGAAGTAAACGATGGCGATCTGGATTGATCTATTAGCAGCCGCACATTCTCCAGCACAAAACAGGGACGCACACGGCTGAACAGCGGCTTGACGACAAAACTGGAAATCTGATCGCTCAATGTGATCACAAAGATCAGGAGGAGAATCGTAATCCGCCCCTTCTTGCCGCCAAATATAAGGAAAGCCAGCACAATCAGGAGAATCGGAATCCGCCAGTTATCGCCCTCAGTCACAAGCGGCATCAGCCAATCGAACACCGGATTCGCAAACGCCCTGTTAAAAAAGTTAAACAATGCCACATCAATTTGATATAAAAAATCAATCATAATAAATTATAGAATTCCCGCTTAATTTTCCCGTCTTCTGACTCCAACTTTCCCCATTCCCCGTTACACTTTCCCCGGAAAGTATTATTTAAAGATGATTCGCTTATACCGCTTCTTCCCTGCCCGGAGAACAAGTGCCCCATCCTTGAGTAAATCAGATGTCACTTTCAAATCCAAATCCATGACCTTCACATCATTGATTGTTCCGCCGCCCTGCTTGATCAACCGCCTTGCCTCTCCATTGGACGCGCACAAACCGCTGTCCCCAAACAGTTTGACCACCCAGAATCCCTGATCTAATTCTGATTTGGACAATTCAACTGTAGGTAATGTGGAGACCAGATCCAGTTGAATATCCATGATTTCGGAGGTGGTTTTAATCTCACGATCCGGATCGGCTTCACCAAACTGCCGTGCGGATGCGATAAACGCGGCTACGGCCTCATCCTTGCCGTGCGCCAGTTTAGTCACTTCAAATGCGAGAATCTCCTTGGCCCGGTTCACACTTTGCATCGCCAATGTACGGACTTCACTCATGGGCAGCAATGTAAAAATGCCGAGATAATTTTCCACGTCCTTGTCATCAGCATTTCGAAAGTACTGATAGAAATCATACGTGGAGGTCCTGTTTTTATCCAGCCAGATCGCATTACCGGCTGACTTGCCGAATTTCTCACCGGAGGAGGTCATGATCAACGGGAAGGTCATGCCATAGACCTGCTTACCCAACTTGCGCCGCGTGAGATCCGATCCGGCCACGATGTTGCCCCATTGATCTTGTCCGCCCATTTGGATCAGGCAATCATAGTCCCGCGCCAATACATAAAAATCATACGCCTGGAGCAGCATATAATTAAATTCAATAAAAGACAATCCGGCCTCAAGACGTTGCTTCACGCTTTCAGCCGTCAACATCCGGTTGATGGAGAAATGCACACCCACATCCCGGAGGAATTCAATATAATTCAATGGCACGAGCCAATCCACATTATTCAGCATGAGAGCCTTGTCGGACTCAAAGGAGATATACCGTGCGAACTGGGATTTAATGCCTTCTCCAAACTCCTTGATCTTCTCAAGGGTCAGCATCTGGCGCAGCTCTGTCCTGCCTGAGGGATCACCCACCATGGTCGTACCTCCACCGAGCAGGGCGATGGGCTGATGTCCGACCCGCTGCATGTGCACCAGCGCCATGATGGGCACAAGGCTGCCGATATGCAAACTGTTGGCAGTCGCGTCAAATCCGATATAACAGGTGACCTTTGTTTTTCCCAGTATGTTTTGAAGAGCTTCATCGTCTGTAGTTTGATATAAAAATCCACGTTCTTTCAGAATATGATATACATTGTCTTGCATTGGGTCTCCTTACTCTCTCCCTCTTTTGGTAATCCGGTCCATTTCGCGTTTCGCATCGCGCTTGGCGATATCCTCACGTTTATCATGGAGTTTCTTGCCGCGGGCCAGTCCGATTTCAATCTTGGCTCTGCCATTCTTGAAATAGAGTTTCATAGCTACCAGCGTCAATCCCTTTTCTTCCACACTTCCCATGAGTTTGTGAATCTCTCGCTTATTGAGTAAAAGTTTCCGCACACGCTCCGGATCATGATTGGAATGCGTCCCTTTTTCATAAGGGCTGATATGGCAATTGTGCAGGAATACCTCGCCATTATACAAACGCGCATAGCTGTCTTTTAAATTCGCCTTGCCCGCGCGCAGCGATTTAACCTCTGTGCCCTGTAACACCAGACCGGCCTCCCACGTCTCTAAAATGTGGTATTCATATCGGGCTTTTTTATTTTGTGCAACAATTTTAATGGACAAATTAAATCTCCAGCATCGGGATGTTTCCTCTAAAACAATCTAAGAACAGGCTCCCAGTCACCCAAATAATAAGCTTTGTCAATTTGCTTGAGCATTTCAGGATCTTGCCTTCTCTGTGCCATATCCCTTAAATCCATGTATGTGTAGAATGTCAACCAGAATCCGAGATGATATGTTTCCCGGATAGAACGCTGCTGCTGTTGCTCGGCATACCAGTTGAGATTCATCCCGGCTTTATTTGCGACCTGGATAATCTTGTCTGTTCGGTTTTCGATGCATTGGACACTGCGTTCATGCAGTTTTAAAAAATCTGGATAGGACATGTCTGAGGGATCGCTCAGTGCATACACATCCTCGATTCCGAGTGATTCGAATTGGATGCTGAGCTCGACCTTGTGATCGCCATTCAAATCATACTCGACCTGATCGAGAAATCCATTCTCGTTTGTATCCTCGTACAGGATTGTAGCAAACCGATCCGGTTCACTGTCTGTTTCCTGGCCATTGCGCCAACCTTGCCATCCCTGATAATAATGTGCATCCTGATCAATGCGCCATGCGCCCCACTCCGCACCATAAAGGTGAAGCCTGCCGTCGAATCCGATATACAACTTGCCATGACCGGAATTATCCGTGTCCCATTCACCCCGGTCGCCACTGCAGTCGGCTTGAGGATTATTGTCCAATCCACCTTTATGTGCGCCGATTTTGAAGGGATTCTTGGGATCATAAAACTCGACCCGTTCCCATCGGTGGCAGTCATCATCCTCATCATACACAAACCAGACCTGATCCCACTCGCCCTTTTGATGAATGAGATCCCATGCTGCTTCATGATCGGGATAAATCAGCTCTGTCACCTGCCGCCAGCGGGGATCATAAAAATACTGATCCGCTTCCGGCAATCCGCGCATACTCTTGAAGGTGTGTATTTGATCTTCGTATGGAAATCCTGGCCCTGAATAGCGCAGACTCATGTCAAAATCGAATTCATTGGCCGGGCTGCTGTCATTGTCCAGATCCAATCCAATGGAAACCCAATTAATTTTTTTCGAAGGATTCACACCGCGTGGCAGATTGGCGGTTTGACCCTCTTCTGGCATTTCCAGGATCGTATCATCAATGATGGGCGTATCTATAAACCGGATCGCCATCTCCGACAGCCCGTCTTCATCTTCATCATAAAAGAGAAAGGGATTTTCCCAGCTGTATCGGACATCATCCATGGCGAAAGTGGGTGCGTGGATTTTAATAAACAGGGACTGCCCCTGATAATCCTCAAAAAATCGGGACTGCCCGGAATGGTCCCAGCATTCAAGGTGGAAAGTTTTCCAGTTGATGTAATTGAAAATATTGTCCTGATCCAAGTCGATGACCCACATGTAATTGCCCTTGCCCCAAAAACCATTGCCCCATCCCTCACCCTTCACCACTTTCAGGCGGGGATTATCCACGACCACCTGCATGTCTGCGTTGCCATCGCCATCTTCATCATTCCAGTCGATGATAAGATCGAATTCATGCCCATACCTCCCATCCTTATCCCGGTCGATCATGAGACAATCATTATCTGTATCTCCTTCCAGATCATCTGCCTGCATATCGTCATCGTCGTCAATCCATTGAACAGGCGTATTGTGGATGGTCATGGACCGAAGCACATCCGGATCCCCATCTTCATCGAGATCGATGTATTTGATTTCAGTTCCACTGGGAGGCAAAGGAAGTCGATGAGACGTCACCAAGGCATCATCTGCCCAATAATTGTGTGCATAAGCAGCGCTTGTCAGAGTCAACAGGATAAAGAATATTTTATAAATATGATTCATTTTTCATTTCCCAAATTGGTTGCTATCTATGACATTTCAGATGTTCACAAATTCATTCAAAGTGACAACTTCATGCTTGACTTTTACATGTCCATGAACTAAATTATTTTCCGTTGCCGAAGTGGTGAAACTGGTAGACGCGCACGGTTCAGGGCCGTGTGAGCGCAAGCTCATGTGGGTTCGAGTCCCACCTTCGGCACTCAAGCCATCCAGATTTGGATGGCTTTTTTATTTGTCTCCCTGTTAAGGGGGATCCTCAGCGCCAGCTGAGGTGGGGGTTATTATCCCCTCAGCCGAGGAGGGGGTTTCTAATGTGCCTCAAACCAGTTCTCCCCCACACCCACATCCACGATTACCGGGACGGACAACTCAATCGCCCCTTCCATTTCAGAGCGGACCATCTCAGTAAGTTTTTCCGTCTCCCCTTCAACCACATCAAACACCAGCTCATCATGGATCTGCAGAATCATTTTTGACTGCCAGGATTCGGATTGCAACCGATCCGAGATCCGGATCATCGCGATCTTGATCATGTCTGCGGCCGTCCCCTGGATCGGGGTATTCACTGAGGTGCGTTCCCCAAAATCACGAATGTTTTTGTTCTGGCTGACCAATTCCGGCAAGTATCTCCGACGATTTAGCAGTGTGGTCACATAACCTTTTGTGTGCGCCTCACTGATCGTCCGGGCGATGAACTCATTCACCTTGGGATATTGTGCGAAATAGGCGCCGATAAAACTCTGCGCTGATTCCACGGAAATACTCAACCGGGACGCCAATCCGTACGCGCCCATGCCGTACATAATCCCGAAATTGATCGTCTTGGCCTGACGCCGATCATCATCAGTGACTTCATCCTGAGATTTATCAAAGATCTCAGCCGCCGTGCGTCGATGCACATCCTCGCCATTTCGGAAAGATTCAACCAGAGTCTCATCCCCGGATAAATGCGCCATAAGCCGCAGCTCAATCTGACTGTAATCGGCCGAGAGGATTTTTCCGTTTTTGGATCCCGCAATAAATGCCTTACGAATTTCGCGTCCCAGTTCGGTACGGATCGGGATGTTCTGAAGGTTCGGATTACTGGATGAGAGCCGTCCTGTGGCTGCAACAGTTTGATTGAACGAGGCGTGCACCCGTCCGGTTTTTGGATGAATCAATTTGGGCAAAGCGTCAATATAGGTGGATTTCAGTTTGGTAAGCTGACGATAATCCAGCATACGTTTAGGAAGCGGATGCGAGGCAAGACTTTCCAGCACACGCACATCTGTGGAATATCCGGTCTTGGTACGGCGTGGTTTGCGTCCGCCCAATAACTCATGCACTTTCAATTTCTCGAACAGGATGACGCCAAGCTGCTGGGTGGAATTGATGTTAAACTCCTCCCCAGCGATTTCATAAATCTCTTTCTTCAGGGTCTCAAGCTGACCTTCCATGTCTTTGGACATCTCACCCAGCAGATCCCGATCCAAGGCCACCCCATTCTCCTCCATTTCCATGAGTACCGGGACAAGCGGCATTTCTACAGTACGGAATAGCTCATCCGTTTCAGATTCTTTCAACTTGGGTTCGAGAATCTCACGAAGCCTGAAAGCGACCTCCGCGTCTTCACAGGCGTACTCCGCCACTTTTTCTACTTCGACCTGATCCATGGTCAATTGCTTTGATCCGGAACCGATCAGATCTTTGGTTTTGATTTTTTGGAGATTGAGATACTCCAGCGCCAGCGCGTCAAGGTTGTACTGCCTTGAGGAAGGATTGACCAGATACGCCGCCACCATGGTATCGAAGTCCACGCCGTGAAGGAGGATGCCATGATGCTTCAACACAAGCATATCATATTTGATGTTCTGCCCGCATTTGCGAATAGACGAATTTTCAAGGATGGGTTTCAGTGTATCAAGCACGGAATAAAACAAATCACCTTGCTGCTGAAATGCAATCAAAGGCACATAAGCCGCCTGTTCGGATTCCCAGGAAAATGACAGACCGACAATCTCGGCGTCTATCGGAGAAAGGGAGGTGGTCTCAAGATCGACCGCAAACATTTTAGAATTTCGAAGAGATTGCAGGAGGGAATTCAGGGCTTCCGGAGTATCTACCGTGCAATAATCCCGTTTCGAGGAATCCTGTACAGGTGTCCCGCTGATTTCCGATACTTGGGAAAGGAGCCGTGTAAATTCGAGATCCTGAAACAGAGCGATCAATACCTCCTGATCAGGAGGCTGAACCTGCAAATCTTCAAGTTGGATATCCAGTTCCACATCCGTCTTCAGGATAACCAGTTCTTTGGACAGCAGGGCCTGCTCTCGGGACGCCTCAATCTTCTCGCGCAGACTTTTCCGCTCAATCTGATCGGAGCCATCGAGAACGGCTTCCAGGCTGTCGAATTGATTGAGAAGCTGGACTGCCGTTTTTGGGCCCACTCCGGCCACGCCTGGAATATTGTCCGAACTGTCTCCCATCAATCCGAGCAAGTCGATAATCTTGGAGGGCGGCACACCCATTTTCTCTTCCACGCGAGCTGAATCCACAATAGTCGGCCCTTCCGAGGGTTTTCCGAAACTGTACATCTTTACGCGATCGGAAACCAGCTGCATCAAATCCTTATCACTGGTCATGAGATAGGTTTCCAGTCCCTGGGATTCGGCCTGCTTGGCAAGGGTGGCCATCACATCGTCTGCTTCAAATCCTTCTTTCTCAAGAATCGGTATCTGAAAAGTCTCAACCAAGTTTCGGATGGCAGGAAATTGGTCCGCCATTTCATCCGGCATTTTATCGCGCGTTGCTTTATACGGAATGTACATTTTATGACGAAACGTGGGTGCCCTGGTGTCAAACACGCAACCGAAATAATCCGGTTTCTCATCCTTGAGAATTCGCGTGAGCGTGGTCGCGAAACCGTACACGCCGCTCGTATTAATGCCCTTGGAATTGATCAGAGGATTGCGAATAAAGGCAAAGTATGACCGGTATGCAAGAGCAGTACCGTCGAGGAGAAAGAGACGTTTTGGAGTCGAATCTGACATGAATTTATTTTATCCGGAATTTGGTTTTTGCTCCACAACGGGCACACACAGCTGATCGCCGGGCTTCAGTCGACTCACCGAATTTGAGCTGTTGTATGCCAACATCAGCCAGAGCGGCACATTGTCACTGTCATTGGCTACAGTCCAGAAATTCTCTCCGGGGCGGATCACATGCGCAAGAACCTCAGAGACTTGATGCGTCAGAAAGAAATGGTTTCGGATCTCCTGATGATAAGCCTCACGCCTCGTGTGAAAATCTTGTTCTGATATTTTATTGAAGGACAATCGAACCGTTTGGCCAAGACGAATATTCTGACCGTATCGCATCCGATTTAATTTTCGAAGCTGCCACGTCGGGATTCTGAGCCAATCCGCATAATGGCCCAGCGTCTCTTCGGGCTGCACGGTAATCCGATCACCAGACCGGATTGTGAGATTCAGCTCAAAACTTGGCAATTCCTGAAGAACTGAAGAAAGAATGACCTCCTCATCCGATTGGGATCGGATTTCATTATTCTCTTCAGGACTGGCCATCGCGATCAAATCCTGAATCGATCCCGTATCAGATGGATCTGAGAATCGCACATCCCAGATAGAGTCATTCTGTATTGGAACAGTCACAATGACATGCGTCTTCACTGAGGCTGCCACTGCGTTTGAGATCTGAGCAGGCGAATCACCAAAATGGCCCGCAGAGCTCGAGGCCCAGTAAATGGACGTGCCCAATGCCAGTGCAATCTGTTGTCCCGCTTTCTCGTTTAAGGGAATGTTCAGTCTTGTGTTCGTCGGGATGGAAATCCGATCGAGTAATATCTTTGATGACAGCGCCGGATTGATCTCTGCGAGCACGTCTTTCGGCCAATCCAGCTTTTCGGCCCACTGACTGAATGTCGCGGGTTGCGTGAGCATGATTGACCGAACATGAAATGACGGATCGAAAAAGAGTCCGTTGAAATGCTGTTCGGCATTCAAGGCGATACAACGCGCGGCCAGAAATTCAGCGTAGAAATTCTTGGATGCGAACCCGAATCGACGATTGCGGTATTGTTGAACGATCTTGCCAAGATCACGTGACCCGGTTTTTCGGATGGCGCGTTTCAAACCACTCGGACCATGATTGTACGCGGTAATGGCAAGCGGCCAGCTTTTCAGAATCTGATAATTGGATCGTAAAAGTCGTGCGGCGGCTCGTGTAGAAGCAAGCGGATCTCGGCGCTCATCCACTGTGGAACGAATGGGAAGATATCGCTTTCCGGTTTTATAAGTAAATTGCCAGATTCCCGCAGCGCCCGCCTTGGATCGTGCGAGTGGATTGAAGGAGGACTCCACATGCGGTAAAAAGACCAGATCCTCAGGGACGTTCTCTTCTCGGAGAATGCATCGCATTTCCTCCTCATACCGACCAGATCGTTCAAGTCCTGCCTGAAACGATTCCCGCATCCCACCCTGAATGCGAATGCACGAGGCCGCCTGTTTAAACTCAGCAGACTTGGGATGCTTCCCGAATAAATCACGGATACTTCGCATTTCTTCAAGGGGTGATTTCTGATTCGGATTCTGGGAAAGCTGCTGGAGAACCGTACGAATTCGATTTCGCTCCAGCCTGATCTGAGCTTGGATGGTCTTGCGGCTGGATGATTTTGTATCTATTTTCAGAGCAGAATAAACACGTTCTGGATGATCACTGTCATGAAAAATAATTTGATCAGTGGAGTAAACGGTGAATACCGATTCCCAGAAGGCCACATGCCCTTCCAGGCCCAATGGAATGGGAAACAGCTCAGACCCGGCACGGGATGTAGTCACACCAATTATCAGTGCAAGGAAAATAAAAAGAAGGCTTTTATTATTAAAACGCATAATGCATTCTTACTTCGTCATTTGGAAAATTCAAGCGCCTGTGTGACGCGTTTTCGGCATTTCTCCAGGCCGAACCATTCAACAGTACCGGCAAGATCCGGGCCATGCAATTGCCCGGTCAGCGCGACTCGAACAGGCATCCACAACTCCTTCCCTTTTATTCCAGAGGATTGCTGAACCGCTTTCATGAGCGGCATAAAGGTTTCGCGGTTGAGTTCGGACAATTCATCTGTTACATCCAGAAAGGATTGAAACACCTGCTTTGAGGTGGATAGTGAAAGCACATCCCGCGCTTCGGGATCGTTCAAATTTACATCTTCTTTAAAGAAGACAGCGACTTTCTCATTTGCATCTGACAATCGCTCGATTTTCTCTTGAATCAATCCGGTGATCGGTTCCAATTCTTTCGCGGAATCGATGGAATAGCCCCTATCCTTTAGGATTGGGAATAAAAGCCGGCTCAACTCAGCAACATCCAGATTGCGGATGTACATACCATTCATCCAATCCAGTTTTTCGGTATCGAATACGGCTGCTGATTTGGACAATCGGCTGAAATTAAATTCGGAGATAAGGCGCTCGCGAGTGAGGATTTCATCCCCGCTTTCAGAGGACCAGGACAACAGCGATAGAAAATTTACCAATGCGTCGGACAGGTAACCCTGTTCGCGATACTGATCCACAGATGTCGCACCGTGCCGTTTGGATAGGCGTTGCCGATCCGGGCCGAGAATCATCGGAATATGTGCGAATTGCGGAGGAGTCCATCCAAAGGCTTGATAAATCAAAATCTGCCGGGGTGTATTTGAAACATGATCATCACCTCGCACTACTTGAGTGATCTCCATCAAATGATCATCGATCACGCACGCAAAATTATACATCGGCATACCGCCCGCACGTGCGATAATAAAATCACCCAACTGATCACCAGGCACGGTCACGGCTCCACGGATGAGATCTTCAAATGTGACACTCTCGGTGTCGGCTTTAAAACGAAATGCCGGCTCGCGTCCCTCGGCTTCGTATTTCTGTTTATCGACGTAGGAAAGATTTCGACAATGCCCGTTGTACTGTGTGGCTTCACCCTTCGCCAATTGCTCGGAACGCCGTTCTTCCAATTCCTCAGCAGTACAATAGCAGGGGTACACTTTTTCGGATTCAATCAGCTGATCGAGATGACTCTTATACAAATCCATCCGTTCGGATTGCCGATACGGCCCGGCATTCCCGCCCGTATCCGGGCCTTCATCCCAATCCAGACCGAGCCACTGCAAATCCTTCAGAATTGATGCTTCGGATTCTTGAGTGGAACGTTCCTGATCTGTATCTTCAACACGGAGGATGAACTGACCTCCCGCATGTCGGGCAATAATCCAGTTTAGGATAGCCGTACGTGCATTGCCGATGTGCAAATGCCCCGTCGGGCTGGGAGCGAATCGTGTGCGTACTGTTTGGGACATATATCCTGCTTATATCTAATGTTGATATACAAATTTGTCCCCCTTTTTTAAGGGGGACTCCAGCGAAGCTGGTAGGGGGTAATCAATTCTGCTGCAAGTTATTCTTTTAACAAAACATTTCGAATTTCCGTTAAGATTTCATATAAATGAGTACGGGCATCTGAGTTTGTAAATCTTAAAAAACGCACTCCGAGTTGCTCAATTTCAGACTGCCTGACACGATCATATTCTATGCCATCTTCTGTGAAATGACCGCCTCCATCTAACTCTATCGCCAGTTTCTTTTCGGGACAATAAAAATCAAGTATATAAGGACCCACACTATATTGCCGTCTAAATTTAAATCCTTCCAACTGCCTGTTTTTGAGCCGCGACCAAAAGATTATCTCATGCTCTGTCATATTATTTCTTAGAACGCGGCGTTTCATTTTCTCTGAGGTTTTATTGTAAATCTGGGTCATTACAAGAAACCTCCCCGTCTACGCTTCACGTATCCACCCCTCCTTGTCAAGGAGGGGAAAAACCACATCATGCCCACCAATTTATTTTATCCCCCTTATTAAGGGGGATGCCGTCGAAGACGGCTGGGGGTTAAATCTACTTCTTCCCCTCCATCTCAATCAAACACACCGCATGGACCGCAATGGCTTCCCCACGTCCCACAGGCCCCAGATGCTCATTTGTCGTGGCTTTAATCGATACGCAGGAGGGACTCATTTCCAGCGCCTCTGCGATATTTTGAACCATTGCCTCCCGATAGGGTACAATCTTGGGCGCTTCCGCCACGATCGTGGTATCAATATTCACAATCTGATATTTGAATTTCCGGATGATTGTATAAACCTGTTTAAGCAGTTCCACGCTTGGTGCATTTTTATATGCTGGATCGTCATCTGGAAAATAAATACCAATGTCTCCTAGAGCTGCAGCACCAAGAATCGAATCCGAGATAGCGTGACACAACACATCCGCGTCGGAATGGCCCTGTAATCCACGGTCAAAGGGAATCTGAACTCCACCTAAAATCAATTCCCTTCCATACATCAGTGGATGAATGTCATATCCAAATCCTACCCTCATCGCGCCATTCTCCTCATTTGGTCGTCAGTGCGGATCTATGTCATCTGACAGAACGTCTCGGCAATAGCCAGATCAGTCGGTGTGGTAATCTTAATATTGGTTTCATCACCCGGGATCACATGCACAGGATGTCCGATCTGTTCAACAAGCGCCGCATCATCTGTGGCTTTAATGCCCTCATTTACGACCTTCTCATACGCCTGCCGGATGAGATCTAAACGAAATCCTTGCGGAGTCTGAGCCAGCCAGATTTGATTTCGATCCAGCGTATTTTGGACGAACCCATCCTGAACTTTCTTGACGGTCGCTGTAGCTGGAACTGCCAGCAATGCAGCCCCGTACTCCGAGGCGGCCTGAATGACATCCATTATTTTTTGATTGGATACAAACGGCCTAACCGCATCATGGATGAGAACAATATCAGTAGAGGAATTTAGCACCTCTAATCCCCGATAGACAGAATCGGTTCTTTCCTCTCCGCCTGCGATCACATCTCTTGCTTTTTGGATGTTCCATTGGTTCAGGAGTTTCCGAATCTCATCAATCCGATCCTCGGGAACAATTACGCATATTTCCTGAACCGATTCACATGCTTCAAATTTCTCCAGAGTGTGAATCAATATGGGTTTAGACTGAAGTTCAATCAGCTGTTTTGGAATGGGATTTTCCATTCGGCGTCCCATCCCCGCAGCCGGTATTAACACAGCGGTTTTCATGGCAGTTCTAACGGTTATTAATCCATTAACGGATCATCATGGCATCGCCGTAGGAGAAAAAGCGGTACTTTTCACGCACAGCTTTACGGTAGGCTTTGAGCACAAAATCCCGTCCGCCAAACGCGCAGACCAACATCAGTAACGTGGAGGCCGGCATATGGAAATTTGTAATTATAGCATTAATCACTCTAAAATCATAGGGTGGAAAAATGAATTTATCTGTCCATCCTTTTTCTTGCTTGATATGGCCATCCGTCGTAACCACAGATTCAAGCACACGCACTACAGTTGTGCCTACAGCCACAATCCGGCCGCCCTTGTCAATGACGGAGTTGATGCTGTTCGCAGCGTCCTGGGTCACTTCAAAATATTCCGAATCCATTTTATGACGGGAAAGATCTTCAACGACAACCGGCCGGAACGTGCCCAACCCGACATGCAATAAAACCGGCACAATCTTAATGCCTTTGCTTTCAAGCTTTTTAACCTGTTTCTTGTCAAAATGAAGTGCGGCTGTCGGCGCAGCAACTGCACCCCGCTTGTTCGCAAAAACAGATTGATATCTGTCCTTATCCAGATTCTCGGGTTCTCGCTTGATATAGGGAGGAAGAGGCACTTTGCCGATTTTATCAATGATTTCGTTAAAATTGCCGTCATAGGCCAATCGAATCACTCGCCCCCCCGAAACTGTGTTGTCAACCACCTCGCACGTCAACATTCCACCGATATGCAATTTGTTGCCAACACGGACTTTTCTTGCCGGTTTGACCAGTACTTCCCAGAGATCATGTTCCAATTCGCGCAGAAGAAATATTTCTACTTCAGCCTGGGTTTTATCTTTTATCGCGGTCAGCCGGGCAGGGAACACGCGTGTCTCATTCACGACAAGACAATCTCCCTTTTCGAGAAAATCCAGTGCATCCTTAAAATGATAATCCTCAACTGTCTGAGCCTCCCGGTCAAGTACCATCAATCGGGAATCACCCCGTTTTTTGGCAGGATATTGGGCAATCAGTTTGTCAGGGATGTTATACTTAAAATCTGATAATTTCATTCCACGCTCCTTGAATCAATGACATGGATTAAGCTGTTATAATAGTTTTTGCTGGGAAATAGAACTGTGTTTCACTCCCAGAGTTTGATATGCCAGAGCCGTGGCTTCACGGCCCCGGGGTGTTCTGCGTAAAAATCCTTCCATGATCAGGAAGGGTTCATATATTTCTTCAAGTGTGCCGCTGTCTTCACCCACAGCCACAGCCAGGGTGCTCACTCCAACAGGGCCTCCTTTAAACTTATCCACAATCACACTGAGGATTCGTTTGTCCATTTCATCGAGACCATTCTGGTCGACATCAAGTTTCTCGAGAGACCGGGCAGCCGTCCCGGCACTGATTGTATTGTCGCCCTCAACCTGGGCAAAATCGCGTACGCGTCTGAGGAGCCGATTCGCGATTCGCGGCGTGCCCCTGGACCGTTTGGCGATCTCATGAATCCCAGTTTCCTCTGCCTCGATGGAGAGAATATGCGCCGAGCGTCTGACTATAGTAGCCAAGTCATCGGGCTGATAATAATCCAGCCGGTTGACCACACCAAAACGACTTCGCATGGGAGCAGTGATCAGACCCGCACGAGTCGTAGCACCAATTAAAGTAAAAGGCGGCAGCTGGAGAGAAACACTGCGCGCATGTGGCCCGCGGTCGATTACAATATCGAGATTAAAATCCTCCATCGCGGGATATAAATATTCCTCAACCACTTTATTCAGCCGATGAATCTCATCGATAAAAAACACATCCCGCGGCTGCAAACTTGTCAGAATTCCTGCCAGATCTCCCGGACGTTCCAGAGCCGGTCCGGTTGTGACCTTGAGGCCCACACCCAGTTCATGGGCGACAATATGGGCCAAAGTAGTTTTGCCCAGACCCGGAGGGCCGTAGAACAGGACATGATCAAGTGCCTCATTTCGTTCACGCGCCGCCTGGATGAAAACGCGAAGATTGTCCTTCAGTTTCTGCTGACCGACAAAGTCATCCAGTTGCTTCGGACGCAGCGACTGATCAAACTGCTGTTCGTCTTCAAGCGGTATAGGAGTTGTAATCCGTGGTTCATCCATCATGTTCATCAGCGCATCTCGGACAATGCAGTGCGCAATAAAGCCTCAACATTTAATGAACTGTTTTCGGATAAGGCCTTTTGAACGGCCAACTCCGCTGCAGTTCGTTTATACCCCAAAGAGACCAGAGCCAGAATGGCCTCCTCACCTTCCTGCGTCAGTGCAGGATTTGCAGACATGCGGGATTTGGACATGCTGTCAATTTTAATTTTATCCTGCAATTCAAGGATGAGACGCTCGGCCGTTTTCTTCCCCACGCCCGGAACACGGTTTAAAACAGCGGGTTGATTGCCATGAACCGCATGTTCGAACTCATCCACAGTGATACCCGATAAAATGGATTGGGCTAATTTAGGGCCTACGCCGCTCACGGAAATCAGAAGCAGGAAAAGTCTTCTTTCCCGCTTTGTGGCAAATCCATAGAGCTGAAGCGTATCCTCTCTGACATGCAAATAGGTGTAGAGCTGAATTTCTTCACCCAGCTCCCCGAGTGCGTTCAGACTGGATAGTGGAATCCCCACTTGAAAACCGACACCACCGGTTTCCAATACAACCGAAGTCGGGCTTTTTTCAATAAGCAATCCTCGGAGCTGCGCAATCACCGTTTGCCCCCGGAAGACAGAATCGCCTCGCGGCTCTGTCGAAGGCCATGACACAGGGCCACAGCCAAACCGTCTGCGGCATCTTCATCAAGTGTATCAATCGGGATGCGGAGCATTTGTGACATCATCCACCGTACTTGATCTTTGGAAGCGCCACCCTGTCCCACAACCGCTTGTTTAATCTCTCGCGGCGCGTATTCAAAAACCGGAACATCATGCTGTGCCGCTGCAAGGAGCACCACACCCCGGGCGTGTCCCAGCTTTAAAGTCGTCTTGGCATTCTTGCAGACAAACACTTCTTCAACCGCCATCACGTCGGGTTTCGATCGAAGTATAATCTGACCGACTTCCTCATGAATGCGCAGCAAACGTTTCTCAAATGCGTTTTTAGGATTGATCGAAACACTGCCAAAATCACGAAGCGTCTGGGAGCCGCCTTCAAAGTCGAGCAGGCCAAATCCCATAATTCGGGTTCCGGGATCAATACCCAGCACACGCATGATTTATAACTCTCCGATCTGTTTATAAATCAAAATTTGAGTAAACTTGCTGGATATCATCATTATCCTCGAGCGCATCCATCAGCTTAAGTACCTGTTCTGCATGTTTCTCATTCACAGCAACTGTGGATTGCGGCACCATTGTAACTTCGGCCGAAGCTGTCGGAATTTTTGCATCCTCAAGTGACTGGACCACACGGTCAAAATCATTCGGTGCTGTGGTGATTTCATACACATCCTCTTCTGTGGTCACATCTTCCACGCCCGCATCAATAGCGATTTCCATGAGACGATCTTCATCGCAGTCATCCAGATTTACGGCGATCAATCCTTTTTTCTCGAACATCCAGGCCACACAGCCTGATTCTCCGAGATTGCCATTGTGCTTACTTAACACATGACGCACATCCGATGCAGTTCGATTGATATTATCAGTAAGCACATCGATCAAAATCGCCACACCACCCGGACCATATCCTTCATAAATCTTCTCTTCATAAATCACACCAGGCAGCTCACCTGTACCTTTTTTTACGGCCCGATCAATATTTTGTTGGGGCATATTCGAACTTTTTGCGGAGAGAATCGCAGACCTGAGACGCGTATTGGAAGACTCGTCTCCTCCACCCTGGCGCGCTGCGGTTGTAATCTCCTTTATGAGTTTAGTAAACATCTTACCGCGCTCAGCATCCTTCGATGCTTTTTTCCGTTTGATCGTACTCCACTTGGAGTGACCAGACATCGCAACCTCCTAATTATTCAAACTTCTTTAAATTTAGTGATTTTTTTGGCTTATTTCAAGATTTAAAACGAAAAGCCTTTCCACGAAGCAAAAAAGAAAAAACATCACGCGCGCATCAGGTACGCCGAATGGCCAGATAGTTTGATGATAAAAGGCTACGGATTTTCTGAGGGATTTGAATTCCCGCTCACCCTGGAAACCACTTTCCAGGCATCAGGATAACCTTTTTGAATCGCTTTTGTAACCAAATTTTTGGCGTCATCCTCTGAGATACAATCCCCCACTCGAATTTTATAGGACGATCCATCTAAAATCATATATACACCTTCATTGAATCGCTTCATAGCACGCCCCTTCGCCTCTCGGGCGCTTTGCTCATCGCTTACAGATAACAACTGAACCCGCCAACCCAACACCTCTTCACCATTATCCACCTGATTTGTGGACACATTTGAAATTGTGCTGGAAGCAAGTACGGGTTCATCAGATGCAACGGAGGTTTGTTCAGGTAAAGGTTCAACTATGATCTCTTCATCGTTCATTGTCAATGGATCAAAATCCTCAACCAATTCTTTTTCGTCCGGCTTGGCTTCGGTATCAGGCTCGACCTGCCACCCAAATTGGGAAAGGGAACACGAAATCATTAAAACCATGAAAAGGCATAAAATCAATAAATATCGAGACATAAATCAATCCTTAAATTGGCTTAACAAACTGTGGAAATTTACAAATTTTTTCATTTTTGAACAAGTTGTTTTTACAGAACCCTTCTCTTATATCATACAAAACAAAAATGAGTTGACAAATTCACATTTTCTTGTATATTAATCTAAATGTTGTATTCTGATTAACTTTGGAGGAAAACAGCAGTTTCCTTCATCGCGAGTCCTAGAATTCATTCATGACATTTAATAAAGATGGGGAGGAATCAATGATTCGAAGAGGAACGGTAATTTTGCTTGGTTGTTTAATTATGCTCGGGAGTGTTTCACTCTGGGCAAGTAATGGAAGTCAGATTGGAACAGTGGGTGCACGCTCTACCGCAATGGGAAGCTCGTTTACAGGACTGGCTGACGATTGGAGCGCGCTCTTTTTTAATCCGGCAGGTCTGACGCAATTGAAAGGCACAACCATCGGCATCTCCTACGCTCTCATTACCCCCACAGGAACCTATCAACCGCATGCGTATCCAAGTCCGCAATTTTCAGGACTCTCAACAAGTGCGAATGAACTTAGGGAGCAAACATTTCATGTTCCGGCAATCGGTCTGTTTTTTCAGCCAGTCGAAAAACTGACATTGGGATTCGGCTTGTACGCTCCCTTTGGTCTGGGTGCCGAGTTTGATCTTTATGATGTTCCACCTGGATTTCGTACAGACGATCCGACAGGTAGAGCAAACTGGGATTTAAGTGGCGAAGAGGGATACGAAACCGGCAGCGACCATGAAGTGGTTTTCTTTCAGCCCACAGTTGCCTATGAAATATTTGAAGGCGTGTCTCTTGGTTTGGGAGTGGGATATACACAAAGAGGCAAACTGGAACTGAATGAAGTGGGCGTTCCACTTCTCGTGGATGCGGATCCACAATTTGCCCAAGCTGCAGCGCTGTTTAACCTTTTTGAAGCGTATGGTGTCATGAACCCTGACCACGAGCGACTGATGGTAGAAACCAACCTGACCGGAAAAGGCTCATCATGGAACCTCAACATGGGGCTCCATGTGGATGCAACTGATTGGCTCAGTGTGGGTGTGTCTGCACGGATCTACCAGGATCTGAAACTGAAGGGTACCATGACCCAGACAGTGCATCTGCCCGGTCTGACAGAAGAATCTCGAGCAGGATACGAGGGAGTGATAGAAACCTATGTCGCAACGGTCTACGACACGCTAAATATGGGAGCTGACAGCCTTGCCACCGAAATGCTCTACAAGCAGATGCTTTACCAAATTTTCCCCGGTGTTTCTCAGAGCACGAAACTCTATGCAGAAGCCGATCTGCCTCTGCCAACCAGTTTGAGTTTTGGCGTGGCCCTTAAACCAATTGATCGTTTAACCCTAACGGTTTCCGAAACCTTTACCAACTGGGCATCCTGGAATGAAGTTGATGTAAACCTACAAATTCAATCCACTACAACCTCAACCGCAATGACACTCAGCTGGGAAGACACATGGGAAACCGCAGTCGGAGCAGAATATCGTGTCATTGATGCTGAAAAAGTTAAATTGGATCTCCGTGGTGGCTTTTACATGGTTGCCTCTCCGGTACCAGATGAGACCATAACACCTACACTGCTTGATCCGAATGACCGCAACGTGATCACTGCCGGATTGGGATTAGAATTAGGTAAGATTCAACTCAATGTTGCGTATGAAAAAGTCATGATGGCTGATCGAGATGTGACAGATTATGAGTGGGGAGCAAACGGCGTTGATTCATGGAATGAAAACTATGCGGGTGTTTATAGCATGAGCGCCGATGTCATCACGTTTGGTTTGACCTTTACTCGCTAAATAATAACTATCGTAAAATAAAAAGGTCGGGACATTGTCTCGGCCTTTTTTATTTTTGGCGTTCATTTTTTAAATTGTGCTTTATAAACACTTCCAGTTCAATAATATATACTTGAAAAACGAATCAGATCATAACGGCATTTTTTATCTAATAATTTTTCATTCTATCCGTGCTTCGTCCTTGTTTATCTGTGGCACATTGTATTTAAAATACCCACTCGATTCAATATAGCGTCAAAAAAAGTTTTTCCCAAAATAGAGGAAAGACTAAAATCAACAAAGTCCCCGGCACTTTAAAAGTGCCGGGGACTTATAAACTTAGAAATCAATGGATAAACCGCTTGCTTCTGACCACCCACTATTTACTATTCAACTGTAACACTTTTTCCAGCAGGTGCTGGACACACACCGCTTTCAACGACCATTCTTATCGGATCAGAACAATCTTTCTCTGATGAACAAAATCCCCGGCTTGCATATGGATGACATACACACCTGAGGCGACTTGTTGTGCCTGAGTGTTCATCCCATCCCAAATGATCTGGTGATATCCCGCTTCTTGCGTTTTGTGCATCAGGGTGCGGACCAACCGGCCTGTCGTGTCGAAAATTCGGATTGCTACATTGGATTCCTTCGGCAGATCATAAGGAATGACCGTCTCCGGATTGAAGGGATTGGGATAATTCTGAGCAAGTCGATACGATTTCGGATTCTCTGATGGTGTTTGCATTACACTGGTCATCACATGAATCTGAAAGACTTCCGTGCACCACGTATAATTTTCTTGAGTGTCATTCGCCCGCACACCCCAATAATACGTGTTGGATGCCTGAGGCGGAAGAAGGATTGTCGTGTCCTCAATACCGACAATGCGAAATGTGCCCGCACTCATCAAATTTTCAGACGGTCCCATGTAAAAGGTATACTGGATTGAGTCGCCCTCATCCACATTTAAGGAAGACTGCCAGAGAAATTCGACGGGGAGCGACCACTCGGTGAACACAGTATCATTTGCAGGATACAGCGCTTCAAACGGCAGTGGCCGATCCGGACTGGACAGGATCCGCACGATCACTGTTTCTGTATCTGACTCGCCAAAAGGATCGGTCGCCGTGATCTCTATACCATCCATACCGCTCCATTCCGCCTCCGGAAATAGATAGATCATCTGATTGGGAGTGTCAATTTGAACAACCACATGATTACCCTGTTTGAATTCAATATCCAGTGAATCAATCGGATCATTTGGATCAGAAATGAAGGACATCAACCATTCAAGTGACAACACTCCTGTCTCATCCTCTACAAGATCAAGCAGCGGTACGCCATCAATCGCAGGGGGTTGATTCGGTGTATCAAACGAAGCGATGATCTCCATTGGCCCAATCATTGTGAATGATAGGGTATCATTGGAACTGCTCACTGCGCCACTCCACCCCAGAAAGGTATAGGAGGTATCAATAATCACAGCAATGGCAGTTACTACCTGATTCTGGTCAAACCAGGGACCGGTGGGATTGAGTACAATACTCGAGCCCGGAGCATGAGAAGGATTTTTCCGTGCTTTCAATTTATACTGCGTGATCCAGTTGGTACGTTCTGTGATCGGAGCATTCACTTCAATCTCAATTTCCCGATTGCTGGAAGAGACGGAGCCCGATCCCGTACCGGTCCAACTGTTAAACCGACGGCGAATCTCATCCGTGATGGATACCAAGCTGTCTATGGAAACCGTGATCCGGCTTCCTTCATCAAACAATCCCTGATCGACCATCTCGCCGTTCAGAATGGGTGTACCGTAATCGGTCTCTACACGAACCATATAGGCTGCATCATAAAAGGCTTTATATATTTCCAGATTTTCTTCAATTGTAATCGTGTGTTCTGGTGCGCCCTCATCGCTCCAGTTTGAAAAAGAATAGACGGCAGAGGCACTGTCGCCCTGAGGCGTGACCACACCCAGTTCATGGATTTCTCCCGGAAGCCAGCTATAGACACGCGGAGTTGTAATTTCCTCCCCATCCACAACAACCAGTAGACCTAGGGGATCACTGCTGATTCGAACAGCGCCCATTATAAAATGGGCAGTTAAAGATACCGGATTATCTATCACAATATGAAGTGGATTATCTGTACTGGCATCATCCCCTTCCCAATGTGAAAATCCATATCCTGCATCAATATTGCCAATCGCGGTCAGAGTCAATTGCTGATTCACAATGGCCCAACCACCGGGAACTGACAAGGGTTGAATCGTCCCGGCAGTATCCGGTTCCACTGCAAGAGAGACATAGTATTGATGGCTCCAGAACGCCTCCTGAGTAACGGGTCCAACCATTAGAATACTGGGAGACAGTTCGTCACCATTGTAGCTGTTCGGACCATCGCCCTCCCAGTGATTAAATTGATATCGCTCATCCGCACTGATCTGATCCAGTGAATCCACAGAAAACGAGGCCATACTGTTCGCGTTATACCATCCTTCTCCTGTGGGATTGCCCCGATCCGAATCCACAGTGAGATAGTACTGGAGCGTAAATTCGGCTGTGACCTCCTCGTCAAGCACAGGCACAGTGTATGTGTGCTCCTGCGCACCGCCGTCACTCCACTGACTGTAAAGATACTGCACACCTGCAGCGCCAGGTTGAGGTGAGGTCGTAGAGAACGTATGGGTACTGCCTTGCAACCAGACAAAGGACTCTGTCTCCGTATATTCCGTACCATCCACAAAATAAGACAATCCGGCAGGATCGGTTGAAAGGGTGATGGTCACCTGCCCCTGGAAATTGGCAACCACACTTTTCGGCTCATTCATCAGAAGGGTTGTCGGCGTAGTTGTGCCAGTTAAGTCACCGCCCCATCCAATCCATTCAAAATCACCCACTGGATCGGCGCTTACATTTGCTGTGGCTGATGCCGCATACCAGGCTCCTGGCGGAGCTGGAGAGACTGTACCAGCGCCTATGGGATCCACTGCTGTGGCGAGAAAATATTCGACATTCCAATCTGCTGTTTCTGTAATGGCGTTGTTCATCGCCACCGAATTTTCCGGATTGGTCCCGCTATACGAACCGGTTCCGGAACCTGTCCACTCAATAAGGGTATAACGAGTCCCGCCCGGATCTTCATCCGGGGTTGTGACACCAAATGTCGCAGTGGTGCCCTGAAAAAACCAACCGCCGCCATAGGAATCTCCATGATCAGACTCAACAGTTAAGGCATATTGCAAATCAAAATTAGCAGTAATTGAGGCATTGCTTGAAGGAGTGATATAGGTATGAACTCGCTGACCGCCGTCACTCCATGTGCTATACACAAAGCGGACACCAGTACCCGCGCTCTGGGGAGAAATGGCCTCGACAGTATGATGACTTCCAGGCACCCAGTAAAAAGAAGCAGGTGTCGCATGAGTCGTTCCATCAATGATCAGCAACCTTCCCGAAGGGGACGTAGTTACTACAATCTGCACACCATTCGCAACTGCTATTGATGAACCGTCTGTATCTGAAGCACCATCTTTATCCGTAACTCGGAGCGAAATAGGATATGTACCCTCGGATGAAAACGTTGGTGCTGGATTGGCACCCGTCGCATCGTCGTACACGCCATCATTATCCAAATCCCATGCATAGGCCAATGACGAAACATCGGCAGATCCCGGATCAGAAGCGCTGCCATAAAGTTGTACTGCCTGGTTTAAAATGCCGCTGTATGGCCCGCCCGCCTCGGCTGTAGGTGAAAGGTTCGCGATCGTGGCCGTCAATTGATCCGTATCTGATCCCCCGTCATCATCGTTGACGGTCAATGTGACCGTATATATAAAGTTATCCGCGTAAGCATGGGTCACGTTCTGACCGCTGGCAGTCTGCCCATCACCAAAATTCCAGCTGTAGGTCAACACATCATTCGTTCCGGGATCCGTGGCGCCGCCCGCAAAACTGAGGACTTGCCCCTCATTGCCCGACTTGTCATTGCCCGCACTGGCTGTGGGAGCGACATTACTGATTGTTGCTGTAGTTGCTCCATCGTCACTCAACGCCCCGTTGGTACAGGTCAATGTGACCGTATAAGTATTGTTATCCAGATAGGTATGGGTGGGAGAGACGCCGGAGCCTGTGTTTCCATCCCCAAAATTCCAACTATAAGTGATCGCATCCTGAGAGCCGGAACCGTTAAACTGAATGACGCTCCCCTCCTGCCCGCTATACGGCCCACCCGGATTGGCAACCACGATGATTTCATCGGGTACATCCAGATCGATATTGGAACTGCCATTGGCTTGCCAGACATTGTCCTTCTTCGGTACACTCTGAGTGCCGGGAGACCAGTTCGCGTTCGATCCGTTGATCTTGAACGTTAGAGTATCACCCTCTGATGCGCCGTTTGGATAATAGGGTGAACCAGAATAAACACCATGTACGCGAAGGTTGAACCATCCAGCAGTACCGGTTGCCTCACCGCACAATTGACCCGAGCTGTTATACGCGCCAATCGTATGGCCGGCACCTACTGGCGTCCCCTCAAACTCGCCCTGTCCCCAGAAATCACACCATTGGGGTGCCTGGGCCCACGCTGAAGAGACCATCAGGAAAAACAATAGTGGAATACCGATCAGTCGAATGGTATTTTGAATGCGTGATTGAATCATAATCCCGCTCGTTTCTTAGCTAAAAAGTCCAAGTCTATTTTATCAGCAAACATTTATGCGTCAAATTCAGGTTCAATGTTTGAAGTTGAATGATATATACACCGCTCGCCGACAGTTGACCACGATCATCATGGCCATTCCACTGAATGAAATGTGATCCGGCGTACTGAACATCCTGCAGTAATACACAAACTTCTTTTCCTGACACATCGAATACACTGAGTTGCACCCATTGCGGTTTATCAAGCATATAATGAACCGTTGTGGATGGATTAAAAGGATTGGGATAATTCCCAACAAGAACTGCGGATTCAGGCAGGATGTTATTCTGCTGGCCAATCCCGGATGAGACCAATTCCAAACTGACCTGTTTTGATCCGCCATATTCCCAGACAGGAGATCCATCAATCACTTTCGTTTCAGTCCCGTTTATCACAAACCGCAAGGTGTCATCTTCAATGGCCCCTTCGTCCAGATCCGTGGTATTCGGATCGTCTCCAAACACATGGATGAGATATCCACCTTCAATAGTACCATGACCCTCACCACATAAAACGCTATCTGGATCAAACACTTGAATTGTATCACCCTCTGCGATCAGATCCGGTTGAACTCCCCAGAAGTCACACCAGAATGGGGTGACAATGATACTGTCTTGCAGAAAAGCAACTGAAGTGTAAGGCATTGTGGTTTGTTTGGCCGCGGAATATCCACCGGAGGGATAGATCAATTGCCGGGCACTATCCATCTTAACCCAATAGCCGCTGTGCGGATGCAGTGTCTGCAAGTCGTTCAGAAATTCCGGTCTTTGACGGTCCCAGACCTTCGGAGTTCCGGATTCAAATCCACTCACGTAAGAAAACAACGGGTCAATACTTCCGAACGAATGAAGAATCTGATCCTCAGATGTGGGAAGATATCCAATCAGGTTCCAGCCTGCATACATGGGAATGGGTGTGTTTATACTGATTTCATCGCCTGACACGTTCCAGGTTTGCTGTATGCTCGCACTTGATTTCACCCAGTATCCGTGAAGTCCGTCCATAATCTTCAAATCATTCAGGAAGGAGGGACGAGCGACATCCCAGCTCATTGGTCCTTCAACCGCGCGAAACCCAAACGCGTAGGAAATTGACAAACTGCCAAACACTTCAGGAACGGTGTGAGGATCAGGTACGATACCGAATGAGATTAAATTCCAGTTCGGATAAATCGATATATTTCGAGTAGCTGGATTCGAGCCGGACTGTACTGTAATGATACCGACTTTTGTATTAGAGACAACCTGGGATTCAGCCGTGTTGGATTCAATGGTATAAAGTATTGCCTGTTCTATGTAAACTTCTGTACTACTGGAAATGGGATCGTCTGGAATTCCGTGCACGAGAAACTCAAGGTAAACCAATCGTCCACCATCCGGTACGAGGCGAGTGGAGGGCTGATTCGTGGTGAATCCGGCCAGGGTCATGGAAGATTCTTGAGGTGCGGCAAATGGATTGCCCCACGGCTCAGTCATGGTGCCGCCACTCAATGCACCTGTTGCAATGAGCACATCCGAATCAAAGCCGACTGTCATCTGATAAGCAACAACAGAATCGGAAACGCCCAATCCTTCAAGGTAAACAGGAATCTGAACGGTTGCACCGCGATCCACCGTGGTATCCGGCAGTAAGAGTTTTACCGTTCCGTCCTGAACAGAAAGTGTGGTGACCCAGGCATTGTCACCCGGATCATTGGTCATGGATAATTCAATGGATCCTGTCTTGCCTGCGCCATCATTAAAATTAACATGAAGTAATTCGCCTGCCGACCATGGAGAAGGGTAATTTCCAACCTGAACCGACCAGACACCGCCGCTATAATCGCAACCGAATGAGGTATGAGTTAGCACCTCGCTTGACCGATCAGTGATAAAAGCTTGAAAAGTCGTAGAGGCGGGTGTGGATCCATCCTGATATTGCAATGTGCCATAGGCCATATGGGGCGTGTTCGCATGGAGTATCGGATAGACAAAAATCATGAGGATCAATAGACCGTGCCACATATTGTGAGAATTCACTGCTCTCATACTGCCTCGCAATTGCTTAAATCGCTAAAATATTTCATGTTCACAAAAACTCTCCGAATGCATTCTATCGAATTAAATTTATTTTTCGAACCAGACGTTGAGCTTGTGTCTGGAGAGTAAGTATATAAACACCGCTGGGCACAGCCTGCCCATGATCATCGGTGCCATTCCAGTGAATCGAATGTGAACCCGCCTCAAGATGGCCCTCAATCAGGCAGGCAACCTGCTGTCCCAATGTATTCTGAACATCCAGCCGGACTTTGCCGCTTTTTTCAAGAGAGTAACTCAAAACAGTACTGGCATTGAATGGATTTGGATAATTAGGATGAAGCACAAGCTGTACGGGATGGGCAGACGATTCCGGATTGACCACAACCTGAGTTGGATTCATCCGTGTCGTTTCAATATATAAAGGATCAAAGAGAATCTGAGCAGGCTCATCTGGATTCAGCACCAGAAAGCGCAAATCAACCATATTGCCCCGTGCTGGATTGATACCGAACAATGCGACCCGGCCTTCACCTGAAATGGAAGATTTGTGCAAAAGCTGAAATCCATCCAAACCGGCCGACTTATCAATAGATAGAAATTTGAGCGAGGTCGGATCATAGTGATATGAAAAATCAGTAGACAACCAATCGGCTTCCGTGATTAGCAATTGCACGGATAAGGTATCCCCATATTGTTCCGGGACAGGTGTGATTTCCCAAAGTCCAGGATTGATTTTGGGAGCCGAAGACTGCCAGCCCCCCTTGACATCACCGGTTAACATGGCTGTAAATACAGGAAATGTAACCGTGTCGATGGCTGCCCCATGAGCTTGAGTCTCCGGTGAAAAAGTCCACTCACCGATATGCACAGATCCGGGAGAAGTCATACCTACCGCATACCGGCCGATGTAAAGCGCATCCATCATATCCACAAAACCGTCCGTATTTACATCTCCGGCCTGTTGTGCATTGCTGGACAATATCTCAAGGCCCACGGAATGTCGCGCAACAAGAGAGGCATCATAAGAGAGGATTGAGGACGGTGTGACGTCTGACCACTGCTCTTTCCAGGGGCGAATTGTAAAATCCTCATTTAGAGGAATGCGTGAAGCGCCGAACAATCCCGAAGCATCAGTTGTGTCTACGGATTCGGCACCCTCAACCCACTCAATCACCGTATTGGGCACGGCCTGATTCTCGGCCACATAAGCCACTTCTCCCTGTACAAAAACATGATCCTGAGACCACACAGTAAAAGTAATGGATTTATTGATGGTGGATTTGACTGTAGCGGTGATCCGGGCAACTCCTTCTCCGGTGACAAGTATCGTCTTCTCTGCAATTCCTTCCGCAGTGGTGTATTCGAACTGGCTTGGAGTTGTGAATGTGACTGGCCCCTCTTCAACCTTGAATCGGACTTCCATACCATTGAAAGCCGCGCCTGTACCCTTTAATATACGCACACCGATTTGAATCTGATCGCCCGTTTTCTTGCCTGTATATTCAAGATTGCTGAGTGAAAAATATTGTAGAGGAAAATTCCGCCAATAATTTCCATAGACATTGGCCATGTTTTCATAGCCTGTATCATTGGGATGAATGCTGTCTGGTGATATCATTGTAGATATATCAAAGGAGTTGAATTGGTCTATGGTTCGAAACGTATTGGGGGAAATTGAAGGAATCCGACCCATCCGGGAGTCACTGTCAATATTATAATAAACCGTATTATAAAAGCCCAGACAGCGGCGCTCTTCACCAAGCCGGGGTACAATCGCCGAGACAAAGAGCATTTGCACACAGGTATCCTGAATCCCATTGTGCCATTCAAGAATTTTTGCGCACAAATAAGCGAGGCGGCCGCAAATGGTCGTGTCCTCAAATGTAGTTCCGCTATCCACAGAATAGGGACCAATCGAGTCGTCGGTATAGAGATCATTTGTACCTAAGTGAATCATCACGATATTGGGCCGGTACGCATTGAGTACATTCGATACATTGAACTGCGCGGTCCCGCCGGGCCCATAATAGAATTGGCCAATTTGGACACCGGGGATAAAATAACCCTTAAGGTGATCCTCGCTACCGCTTGGACCCACAAATTCAAAATCATAATTATAACTTTCTAGCTGATCGTATAACATCTGACGGAATCCGGTACCACTTGTGCTGCCTACACCCGCTGTGATTGAATTGCCCAGCATAAGAATGCGAGACTGGGCTAAAAGTGTGCCCATCGTTATTAACAAAAGAAGTCCGATCAGTCGTACATATTTCATGAAAATTAATATACAAGATTCCGAGTTAAAAATCAGGTGATATTTACATTGAAACGAATGAAAAACGACTTCCGCTGGTTGCGGATTCGCGGAAGCCGTTTAATATCAGCACAAGGCGTTTGGATATTATTTCAGTTTGATCATCCGTTTAGTTAATGTTTTAGTCTCACTTCGGAGCTGGTACAGGTACAATCCGGTGGAGACTTCATTGCCCCAACTGTTCCGTCCGTTCCATTCGAGAACAAAATAACCTGGTTCATGTTCTTTATCAAATAACGTCGCTACTTTTTGTCCGAGCATATTGTAAATCACAATGGATACACGTTCCATGCGCGGTACATGATACCTAATCTTGGTGACTGGATTGAATGGATTCGGATAGTTCTGGGTTAGAACAAACTTATCCGGTTTGGGAATTTGAATTACAATCGGACCGTTCTCGTTGTAATTTTCCCGCACATCCACATCAATGATTTTATAATAGTAAACAACTCCAACCTGTACGTTTTCATCCGTAAAGTTGTATTCACCACCGGCATCACTTGGAATAAGTTTTTGAGTGATTGGCTCGAACGACCCATCCTTGGATGTCGCACGAAACACCTCGAAACCCAGGTTATCGGTTTCGCGTGAGGTCGCCCAGAAAAGGGTTACCGCGTTGTTCCATTGATCGAATTGGGCAATCATCTCAGTGAGTTCGACAGAAGAGAAAACACTCATGTTCCAGCGATGACGCACAATCTCCTTACCATCGCTGACAGCCACATCGATAATCTGATCGCCAGTGAAGTATTTATCGATATCCAGATGGAAAAGGCTTTTATTCTCGCCCACAATCTGACCATCAACCCGCCATGTGTAATCGATAGGATCGTTGTCCGCATCATATACATCCACCCAGAAAGGCATGATTTGACCCGAAACAATCAGCGTATCACTTTCAGGATAGGTTTCCTGAATCACAGGTTTCCGATTGGTGTCAAACACTGTCACCTGGATACTGTCCGCATCAAATCCTCCACGACCGTCAATCACTTGATAATGCAGCATGTAGACGCCCTGTTGATTCTGATTGGGTGTCCACTGTATTGTGGCAGTGATTGAAGAGTGTTTTTTTACTTCAATACCCTCAGGCGGAAACAGATCACCCAATTCGAAGGTGATCAGATCTCCATCGCCATCGGGCAATGCATGTATGGGGATGCGCAATTCGTCAAGTTCAAAGCAGCTCGTGTCATCGGGTGTAATTGTTCCAAGCTGCGGGAAATTTGGATTGTTCACCTGCTGAATGGTGAACAGTACTTCCTTGTCAAGCAGCAGGGCTTTTACGGTCGATGAGTTCCCCTGTCCGGCTGTAAGGTTCGCTGACGCCACTCCATGTTCATTACTGCGTGTCGGCGCGGAATTTAAAAATACAGCATCACCTGTTGATACAGCCCAAACCACATCACGACCGGGTACAGGATTGCCATATCCATCTTCAACACGCACATGAAGTGGCTCAGGCAGAATTGATCCTTTGGTGGCAACAATATCGTCAGTACTTTCAGGGTACCGTTTCAACGTGGCCGGTTCATCAGATAAAGAATAGAGTGTGAAAATAACTGGAGAACCATCCAGTAATTTACGTGTTGCATGGATTTTGACAATGCCTGAAGATTCACCAAACTGTACACTTGCTTCAGCGAGGCCGTTACCGGCTGTTAGGTCGTTGAACGTTGTCTCTCCATTGGAAAAGTGCGCATCACCAGAGGCAACCGAATATTGAATATTGATTCCGCCAACCGGATTATCATACCAATCAGTGACTTCGACTTTTAATGGATTTGACACATTGTGACCCACACCTGCAGCTTGTTCATTTCCGCTATTCAGGACCAATTGACTGGCCAGACCTGCCTGACTGGTCACAGTGAAAAGGATCGGTCCACCGGCCAAACCATCATTTTCTGCAAGGATCTGATTTTCACGTCCAGCCTGAGTATCGGCTCGATAATAGGTCACAGCCTCGCCATAGGCATTGGTCTGAACAGGTTGGCCCGTTTCAAGACTGCCGCCTCCCTGCTGTATTTCATAACGAATTTGGACACCGGCCACCGGATCGCCATCATCATCCATGACACCAATTTTAAATGGCATATCGAGTACCTGGCCTGCGACTCCATTTAACACCTGAGCAGATGCCGCATACATCGAAACAGGCACACCCTCTTCACCAACAACCGAAAAGGTCACGGGACTCCCGAACAAAGCCGTTGCATCCTGGGCATTCGCGCTGGCATCATAGATATTCTCACCCGGTGTCGGCCCAAGAATGACATATGTGGCAGCAATACCGCTACTGTCACTATGCACCGTCTCGTCACCGATAATCTGGCCGCCTCCACTTACAACTCTGAAGCGAACAGGCCCGTAGGGTACCGGATTCCCATTACCGTCAGTAATGATAACGGCCAGAGAATCGTTCAGTACCGTACCCGCATTGCCGCTGAGAGATCCGAGAGTATATTTTCTCATTTCAGCAGCGTCCGTCGCTGTAAAGAGCACCTCGGCAGGTTGTGAGATCTGAATATCCGGATCCACCGTTTCGTCCACACGGGCGTAAATTTGCTTCCAGCCTGCAGTATAGGAGACCATATACCCGATAGCGGTTCCGTTCGCGTCGGTCAAATCGAATGGATTATACGGGTGATTATCATCGCCTCCAACTACATTGAGGCGAATGCGCTTCCCCGGAACAGGATTCTCCCAGCGGTCTTTTAAGGTCACTTCAATCCAGCACGTATCGAGGCCGTCGGCCTGTGTCGGCCCGTCTGCGGCCACAATGGATTTGATCGGACTCACTGAGTCCGGCAGACTGGTCGCGTAGAAATGAAGCGGAGAACCAGTCAGTTCAGCGGTGCCGTTCGAGGAGCGAACTTCAAGTATATTTATGTTGGTACCCGCATGCGGACCCAGAGTCCAAGCCATTTCAGCGTAGCCTCCCGCATTATCGACGATTACAGAACGCGTCGTGTCACTCGTGCCACCCAGAGTGCCACTTCCTCCGATGATAGAGAAGAAAACCTCTTCATCAATCGCTGGATTGCCTGCTGAATCCCAAAGTTTGACTTTTACGTTCTGGGATAATAATTTACCCACAGTACCAACCTTGAGTGTATCATTAACAGGCACCGCAGTAATCAATGCCGCATCTGAGGAACGCGCGGAAAGATAGAATCTGACTGGAGATCCGCCGAGTGAAGCCCAGCCATTTGTTGCACGAGCTGCAATCACATTATTATAGGGATTGCCGGGCGTGCCTGCGGTGGCTCCCAATGTGAAATCCACTTCCGCATACCCTTGCTCATCCGTCAGAATTCGCACCTCAGGGAAGTCGGTTTCAGAGAAAACACCATCTCCGGATTCAATCTTGAATATGACCGGCTGATTGGGAATTGGTGTCGTATCTGACAGACTGATATCCACCATACGCACCTTCAAACCGAGTGGCAACTCTTCTTCAATCACACCTTCCTGATAATTGCCGCTAATATAAAGGAGATCTGAAGCGTCAGATTCACTGGTGATCGAAAATTTGACGGGGGATCCCTGAATGGAATTAAATCCGTCTGAGGCCCTAACCTGAACGATATCCGTAAACTTGCCATGAACCGGTCCAGGCACAATGTGAGTTTCAGCATAACCGTTGGCATTGGTATTGATTGTGATGCTGTCACCAGCACTTGGGAAATGAAATCCCTCACCCTTGGTTTCATCCACTACAAACTGGATGGCCAAATTAGCTGCCGGTGTGACGGGGTATGTGTTCCAGGCGCGAACCTGGATCTTTGTGCGTGAAAGACCTTCTTCAATATCAGCCATAATCGTATCCGGGCCGGCCCGTACAATCGTAGTTGCATGATTGTAAACCGAATCCAATAGAATGGTCTCTTCAAGGCCTCCCGCATACGCTTCAACCGTAACAACACCCGCCTGACTGCCCAGCTTCAGCGTGTCCGCGAAAATGCCAAGGGCATTAGAAAGATTGGGCTGCTTTGTACCAACGGTCGCGTTTCCAGTGGTTATCACATATTCTACCGGCACATCTGCCATAGCCAGACCAAGATCATCGAGAATTTTCACCTTAAGCAGATCGGGGAATTCATCATTGATATAATGTTTCACACCACCTGTGTTTACGAGTGAAACAATCTGTGCGGGATTCCCGGACGTCGGAATACCGGTAAAAATGATCGGATCAAGACTTGTGCCTGACACGGTAGCCTGAACTTGTGTGGTATCACCATATCCCAATGTGAGATAAGTAAGAGCCACACCATTGATATCTGTGGTATCGCTGTCCGCGGTCAAAGATCCTGGACCGCTAATAATGTTAAAGTTTACAATCCAGCCGGGAGACAGATTGTCAAATTGATCACTCAGTGTCAGCTTAAACGGATTTGAGAGAATGGTTCTCGCAGGACCTGACTGAACTTGATTCTCCACTTCTACGGTAACAGGTTCATCCGCCAGGCCTGTCACAGTGATAGTCGCTGTTTCGGCCATACCAAACGGGCGTGCCTTCACCACATTGGGTCCGGCCAGTTCGCCCAGAGTTAAAGCTGTCGCGCGCGTACCGGCATTTTCACCCTTTTCTTCGCCAAAAGTCATCAATACATCATAAGGCATGATATCACTTGGCGTACTGCTTGAGGTGGTGAGATAAAATTTATCGATCGGCAAACCATCATGGGCTTTTTGCACTTTAATGGAATGCAATCCCTTGCTGAATGTAATTGGCTGGAATTGACTGCCCAAATGTTTCACCGGACTCCATGTAAATAATGGACTGGAGAATGATCCACTGTAATAGGTTGTATTCCATTGAAAAACCTTCTCGTTGGCTGTGCCTTCATCCACAGTGATATATAATGCATATGCATTTGATTTTGTAATCACACGCCCCCAGAACCAATAACTGCCCGCAGTTTGGACATAAAAATCATAATCCAATGTGCTGCCGTCTAGGCCCGAGCTTCCTGTATTTGTCACCATATAGGCACTGCCCGAAGCGCTTGGCACATTATCTACCGTATAATAACTGCCTTCGGGTTCGGGATCCCACTCTGCTTCAATTTGAATTGGATCGAACATCGGATCCGGCGCATCAATCGTCGCGTCTGCCGGGGAATCAACCCAGAACCAAACCGGCCAATCCGGTAAAGGTGCACCATTGACATCGCGAACAAGGATACGAAGCGAATCACCGGACGCACCCATATCCGTACTCACAGTAGCGGATTCTCCATCCCCCTCAACAATCTCAATACCTCCTACACCGCTCAACTCAGCAGCCGCGTAAAAATCATCCACCGCATTTTCATTACCCGTCCCGAACAGACGCTTGAGCATCAATCCGGCATATGTGGTTTCATTGATACCAAATGAGAGTCGATTGTCATCATAAATCGGCCCATCCGTACAGGGATGGCCGTTAATCTGTATGTTAAATTTGACGCCATTTGCATCATACCAATCCATAAACACCGTTAATGTGTCTCCGTCCTGCGGGAAATGAATATTACTGCCCACACTATAAGTATAGGGAACCTCCGCGATACGGCCGTCCGGCGGTCCAACAACCATACCATTTCGAACCTCATACAGACTGAGCAACGGACCTGCCCATGTAGTATTCTGAATGAACATCATGTATCCGTCGGTTGTGTTGATATCATCACCCTTCAGCATGACTGCCATGGCTGTGCCGCCCACACCTGCCTCTGTGGTATTCTCACCATAAACAAATCGAACAACTGAGGGATTGCGCAGCCCGGTGTACACGGAAACGCGGCCCCATGCAAAGCTGCCCTGCGTATTGTAGAACTCACCGTCAAGCGGACCTGCGTTATAATCAATACTGTATTCATTTACATCAATGTTCCAGTTCGGTCCGATTGATCCACTGGGTTCAGGATCGCGATCAAATTTATCATGAACGAATCCGGCCGCATTGGTTGTCACACCAACCTCATTGGAGAGTATGCTTACATTGCCCCACTCATCAATCACTTTCATTGCCATAAAGTACGTGGTTCCCGGAAAGAGGCCCGTCACAGAATGGCTTTCAGCGGAACCATATGCCTTTGGTCTGGGCAGACCCGGCACAACAATCGCGCCCGCAAATTGTGCTTCAGTAGTTATATGTGAGGTGGAATACCGTAGATCATACTGTGACGCGGTTCCGACATTGCCATCATCTCCAGAGGCGATCCAATTGATTTGAACTGAGGTTTTACTCACCAATCCGGATGAGATCACAACCGGATCAGGAGGTGTGGCATCGTCCTTTTGCACCTGAACAGTGTATGAATCAATATAATATTCCCAAGGTGTTGTTTGATATCCGTGGAACAATAAACCAGAGTAAAGTGTATCCGCATTGCCCTGATACTGTGAGTTGTCTGAAATGTTTACCTGATCAATTTCTGCGCCATTACGCAGAAGTGTAATACTGAATGTATTCTGGGTTGTACCATCCTGGTATCCCACTTGTAATATATCGCCCGGCTGGGGTGCGGTAAATCCGATTTGCCCCCATGAGATATCAGCGCCGGCATTGGCATTCCCATTTATAATTTCTTTCACATTCACCGTACCGCCACGTGCGACAACCAGATACCCATCAGCCTGTGTGATATTCGTACTGTTTAATCCAACGGCCAAACCGACATTCTCTATTCCGCCCGCTGTGGAATTGACATGAAACTTGGCCAGAACTGTGGTTAAATTGCGTGAAGTCTCCCACACAGCCAGGTTATCCCAGTTAAGATCCCCAGCAGTTCTAAATGTGAGTGCGCCACCGCCAGTCTCACCCACATCATTAATTTGCATGCCCACGTCACTGGTCCAGTTATTGCCGACTGTGGGACCCGCAGCCCGATTAAATTCGTCCGTAATTTCTTCAATAAAATGCAATTTAATATAGGTATAGAAAAAATCGGCCATAGTCGTATAACCGTTCATATTTGGATGAACGGGATCGATCGATAAATTAAAATAGGTACTTTGATTTGCCAGAAAAGCGGGATATAAATTTACCAGTTCGATTTTTTCCTGATCTGCCGTGGGCATATCTTCAACCAATGCCTTAATTGCATTGTTATATACGAGACTCCCGTTTTGATTTGCAGGTGTGTCTAGTTTAGGAATAATTTGACAGAGGAGCAGTTTGTCCACGCCGGGATGATCAACAATGGCTGTCACCAACTGGTTTAGATAATAAATCACCGTGCCATCGGCACCCGCATCACCTAACGGCGCACTGGCATTAATGTCATTGGTGCCGATATGCAGGATCACGATGTCCGGATTGTGCTGGGTGAGCTCTCCGGAAATTAACGGCAGGCCATACGTAGTTGAACTATCCGGATCGACAAACCAGCTGACCTTGGCGCCATCCATAAAATAGCCGGGGGCCGTGCTGCCATAATCCCCGACAAAAGTCGCATTAAAATTGGGATCCAACGTGGCTGCATATTCTGCCTGAAGGTATTGATTCAATATCTTCCGATAGCCCTCATTCGTACCGATAGGCGGACCACCGTTTTCCTTGCCCCAGGTAATGGAGTTACCTATCGGCATGATACGCGTTTGCGCCAGAAGCGGCTTAAAACCGGCCAATATAATGTAAAAACAGATCAGTGCCGGAAGAAATCGGGCACGGTGCATCTTCCTGATTTTCATGGGTTTTCCCTCCTAAGGCAAATATTGGAACCTCATACTTCATCAATCAAGCAAATAAAATGCCACCAATAAACCAAGCAACAATTGTAATAATAAAAGACACCAAGGCTTAATTGGATGTGCTTTTTAGACTGCGGGATATCTTCGTAAATGATACGAATAATACCCTGTTTACAGATTTTAACTCATGTAGAAAATGTGGATAGATTCATGCGGACAGTTTCCCCCTGGCATTCATGAATTTATACTCAATTAATATTGCCTTGTAACATATCAGAATATTATACTGCATTCTGATAGGACAGTTACAAGTGTAATAAAATAATATTCTTATCCATGAAGTGCAAGGTTTTTTTGCATTTTTTAAAAAAACTCAACAACTATTTACTTTGATCATTCTATCGAACGTCTTCGGCCAAATACCATTTACATGGAATATAACCGACTGAATTATGAATTAGTTTCGAAAGTTTATCCGCGTCAAATGAACTAAAAATGATTGTGATGTGACCAGTTTTTTCTTATATTTTAGATCACTTCATATAAATGTTAAAGTAAGTGAGGAAACGGATAGAACCACTATGAAAATACTCAAATTTGGCGGTTCCACATTATTTGATGCGGATTCGACTCAAAAGGTTATCCAGATCATCCAAAAAGAATCGAAACAAGAGCAATCATTTCCAGTGGTTGTCTCTGCTTTTTCAGGGATTACCGATCTAATAATCGAACTGAGTCATTGTGCCGCAAACCACGGTCAGAATTACAAAATCCTGCTGAAACAAATTCAGGACACACATACCACCATGGCCGCCGAGCTGATTCCTGAAGCGAATCAGTCTGCCATTATGGGGCAGATTCAAACCATGTTCGCCGAAATGATGGATACATTACATGGTGTTTTTCTTGTTAGGGAACTGAGTTTTAAAACACTGGATTTTGTACTCAGTTTTGGTGAAACACTGGCCGCTACCATTCTGACAGCAGCATTACAAGAAAAGGGATCTGAGACCACACTCATTGATCCCCGCACATTCATTGTCACAGACAATAGATTCGGCTTCGCACATGTAAATTTTAAGGAATCCGAAAAGAAAACGATCGAAGCATTAAAGGATAAAAAAGGGATTTCTGTAATCCCGGGATTTATCGGTGCAACTGCGGATGGTGAGACCACAACCCTTGGGCGCGGCGCTTCGGATTTAACAGCCACACTGGTTGGTGCCGCGTTGAAAGCTGATGAAATCGAAATCTGGACCGATGTCAACGGCATCATGACCGCTGATCCGCAAAAAGTTCCCAAAGCCATTTCTATCGACAGTCTCAGCTTTGTAGAGGCGTTGGAACTTTCACATTTTGGTGCGCGCATTATCCGGCCACAGGCTATGCATCCCGCGATTCAGGCGGGTATACCGGTGCGCATTCGAAATATTCATCAACTGGATTATGAGGGCACCTGCATTGATAGCGAGGTTGAATCCGCCTTTCTCGTGAAGGGTATCTCATCGATTGACGAGATCGCGCTACTTCGCATCCAGGGCAGCGGCCTGATGGGAGTCGTGGGCATATCAAACCGTCTTTTTGGCGCGCTGGCAAAACAAGAAATCAATGTCATTCTCATCACACAAGCTTCGTCAGAACATTCAATTTGTATCGCGGTCTGCCCTGAATCTGCCGATTTGGCAAAAGATGCAATTGGAGAGGAATTTGACCTTGAAATTTCGGCTGGAGCCATGGAACCGATTATTGTCGAAAGGGATCGATCCATCGTGGCCATCGTGGGTGAGAACATGCGATCCACGCCCGGTATTTCAGCCCGTCTGTTCGAAGCATTGGGAAAGAACGGCATTAATGTGATCGCCATCGCGCAGGGATCATCTGAACGAAATATTTCGGTGGTCATTGACCGCACCGATGAATCTAAAGCGCTTAATACATTACACGATGCTTTTTTTCTATCTGGCACCAAATCCATTCATCTTTTTATTCTCGGAACAGGACTCATCGGCGGTACGCTGCTTAAACAGATACAGGATCATACACCTCATCTTCAAAAGCAATCCTCTCTTGAAATTCGTGTGGTCGGAATCGGCAATATCGATGGCATGGTGTTCAATGTGAACGGTTTGAATATTTCCAAATGGCAAATACTTATGGAAAAATCCGGACAGAAAATAAATCTTGATCGATATATCAACACCATGTTGGATCTCAATCTGCCCAATTCAGTTTTTGTAGATGCCACTGGCATTGAAACCATTGTCGATTATTATGAGCAAATCCTGGGCTCGGCGATTTCGATTGTTACACCTAATAAAATTGCCAATTCAGGACCTCTCAGTCGATATAATAAATTGAAGGAGTGCGTTTCAGCACATGGGGTAAAATTTCTTTATGAAACCAATGTAGGTGCGGGATTGCCTGTATTAAGCACACTCAATGATCTGATGAGCAGCGGCGATCAGATTTTAAAAATCGAAGCAGTTCTCTCTGGAACATTGAGTTATATTTTCAACTCCTTTAACGGAGATCGCCAATTCAGTGAAATCGTTCGTGAAGCAAGAGACAAGGGATTGTCAGAACCCGATCCGAGAGACGATTTAAACGGGCTGGATGTTGCTCGTAAAATCTTGATTCTCGCACGCGACAGTGGCATCCCTCTTGAACCGAAGGATGTGGAAGTCGAGAATATTCTAAACGCGGAATGCCGAAAGGCTCCAACCGTGGACGCCTTTCTCCGGGCACTAGAAAAATCCGATCCGGAGATTGAAGAAAGGCGAAAGGCTGCTGAGAAAAACAATGCCGTGCTGCGCTACATTGCCTGTCTTGAAAATGGTAAGGCATCTGTCAAGCTGCAGGAAGTGAATGGGTCTCATCCATTTTACGGCTTGTCTGGCAGTGACAACATGATCGTGTTTACGACCGATCGGTATAAGGAACGCCCCCTTGTGATCAAGGGACCTGGCGCGGGCGCCGAAGTCACAGCTGCGGGCGTCTTCGCAGACATCATTCGAATCGCCAATTATTTATCATAGATGAGGAACAGTCAATCATGATGAAACAATATTCAGTGGGAATCCTGGGTGCCACGGGTACAGTCGGTCAGCGCTTTATCACATTGCTGGAGGATCATCCCTGGTTTGAAATTACAGCGGTCGCAGCATCCAGCCGGTCGGCCGGAAAACCCTATGAAGAAGCGGTTCAGGATCGATGGGCTCAGAAAGATCCGATACCCGAAGCTATCAAAAAACTGCATGTCTATGAAGTAGAAAAGGACCTGAAGACCATTGCCGATGAATGCGATTTTGTATTTTGTGCGTTGAGCATGGATAAAGCAAAAACACGTGAGCTTGAAAACAGTTATGCCGGATTGGAACTGCCTGTGGTGTCTAACAATTCGGCCCATCGATGGACACCCGATGTGCCCATGATCCTGCCTGAGGTCAATCCACATCATCTGGATGTGATCGAAGCACAGCGTGAAAAGAACGATTGGCGTCGTGGATGTATCGTGGTCAAACCCAATTGCTCCATCCAATCGTACGTGCCTGTGCTGGAAGCATGGAAATCCTTTCAACCCGAGCAGGTGATTGTGGCCACCTATCAGGCTATTTCAGGAGCCGGTAAAACCTTTGAAACATGGCCGGAGATAGTAGACAATGTGATCCCCTATATCGGCGGCGAAGAAGGCAAATCTGAGCAGGAGCCCATGAAAATCTGGGGGACTGTCGAAGATGGTGTCATCCATGCTGCTGAGAAACCTGTAATTTCTGCATCTTGTATTCGTGTGCCCGTAGTGGACGGACATATGGCAGTGGTGCATGTGGATTTTGAGAAGGATCCGACAAAAGCAGATCTTCTGGAAGCTTTGGAGAAATTTGAGAATCCACTTGCGGGGTTGGAATTGCCTTCAGCGCCGGAGCCCTTTCTGATTTATTTCGAAGAGGATGACCGGCCGCAAACCGGTTTGGATCGGGACGCGGGCAATGGCATGGCAGTCACTGTGGGACGTCTTCGCGAAGATACGATATTGGATTGGAAATTTGTGGCCCTTTCGCATAACACGGTCCGAGGCGCTGCGGGTGGTGCCGTGCTAACTGCGGAGCTCATGGCGAAAAAAGGGTTTTTGGGATAATTCATGATTCAATTCTATTCGACCAATCACAAAGCGCCGAACGTCAATCTTGCGGATGCTCTGCTTACAGGACAGGCACCCGATCTGGGCCTATATCTGCCCGAGTCTATTCCTCAATTGGACTCGGAGGAATTGCGAACCTTAAAGGATAAATCATATGCGGAAATCGCCTTTGCTGTACTTTCGAAATATACAGGAGGTGTGTTTTCGGATGTGGTTCTGAAAACCCTGTGTAAGGATGCCTATAATTATGATGTGCCTTTGGAACACATCACGAATCGCACTCACATTCTTAGATTGGATGGCGGACCCACCGCTTCGTTCAAGGATTTCGCAGCCCGCATGATGGCCCGCATGTTTGGTGAATTGCTAAAGGGGTCAGATCAGGAACTGGTGATCCTCACTGCCACAAGTGGTGACACTGGCAGTGCGGTGGCCAACGCATTTCTTGGAGTCCCAAATGTCAAGGTCATGGTGCTCTTTCCACCGGATGAGGTCAGCGAACGTCAACGCAAACAGATGACCACGTTGAGTGGCAACATCCGAACTGTGGCGTTGGATGGTAAATTTGACAATTGCCAGGCCCTGGTTAAACAAGCTTTCGCCGATCCAAATTTGGAGGAGATTCGCCTTTCGTCCGCGAATTCAATCAACATCGGTCGCTTGTTGCCCCAGATTGTCTATTATATTTATGCATACGTCCGGTTGGCCGAGATCGGGGAGCCGATTCAAATCTGCGTGCCGTCCGGAAATTTCGGGAATATGATGGGCGCACTTCTCGCAAAACGGATGGGTCTGCCCATTGAACGGCTCATTATCGCGACCAATGCGAACGATGAGGTCCCTGTCTTTTTTCGGACTGAGGAATATCATAAAATCGAGCCTTCCCGCGTCTGCATTTCGAATGCCATGAATGTCGGCCATCCCAGCAATTTCGCGCGGGTGATTGACCTGTACAGAGGATGGATCGACCAGACCGGCCTTATTCATCGCATGCCGGATCTTAAACGTCTACATGAGGATTTATGGACGGTTTCCGTAACGGATGAGGAAACCCGGACTTCGATTCGCAGCGCGTGGCAGAATCACAACCTGCTTCTCGAACCCCACGGTGCGGTCGGCTGGGCCGGATTGAAGAAGTATCAGGATACAGAAGACAATCCGGACGCCCTCACAGTTTGTGTGGAAACCGCGCATCCCGCAAAATTCCCGGAAGAGATTGAACAATTACTCGGCATCATACCCGATACACCGCCGAGTCTTCAGGGGTTGGAGGACAAACCGGAGTTTCACATCGAACTGGACAATGACTATCCGGCATTTCGCGACTTACTGAAGGAAACCTACGGCGCATGAAATCTCTGATTATCCTTGGAGACGGCATGGCGGACGAGCCTGTTCCCGAATTGGATGGAAAAACACCGCTGCAAGTCGCTGACACTCCGGCCATGAATTGGATCGCCCGTGAGGGCCGAACCGGTTTGTTTGAAACCATTGCTGCGGATGTGCCCACCGGTTCCGCAGTGGCCAACCTCAGTGTGTTGGGATATGATCCGCGTACCAACTTTAACGGACGCGGAGTGCTTGAAGCGGCCAGTCTTGGTATTGTACTCGCTGAGGACGATCTGGCCATGCGAGTGAATCTTATTAATGTAACGGATGGTCGGATCACCAGCCACTCAGCCGGTCACATCTCGGATGAGGAAGCGAAGCCTTTGATCCATGCAGCTGCGGTGCATTTTAAGAAATGGGACATTCAAATCCATCAGGGACTGAGTTATAGGCACGTGTTGATTTTGCCAAAGGGAAATCCTGCACTGATCTGTACACCGCCTCATGACTATGTGGGCGAAAAGGTTGTGGATCGATTGATCCAGGCAGAGAGTGAGAGCGCGAATCCTACAGCCGATCTTTTAAATCGCATGATTGCGGAATCCATGGAACTGCTCAAGAACCATCCGATCAATCATAAACGGATGGACGCGAGCAAGCTTCCGGCCAACTGTCTATGGCCCTGGTCACCAGGCCGCAAACCAGTAATGCGAACATTTCAGGAACTGTATGGTATTCGTGGCGCGGCGATTTCCGCGGTCGATCTGATCAAAGGCCTGGCTTCATACGCCGGTATGGATGTTATCCATGTGGACGGCGCGACCGGACTTTATGACACGAACTATGAAGGCAAAGCGGATGCCGCGCTTAAAGCGCTGAAAGATCACGACTTTGTGTATGTACATGTTGAAGCACCGGATGAAGCCGGCCATGAAAAGGATTTACGGTTAAAGATCCGCTGCATTGAAGATCTTGACAAACGGCTGATTCAGCGTATTCTGAATGGACTGGGCAATCAACTTGATGAGACCATTATCTCAGTATTGCCGGATCATCCGACACCCGTATCAAGCGGAACCCACACACGTGATCCGATACCGGTTGCCATTCGACATCCAGGACAGACGCCGGATTCAGTTATGACGTATGATGAAGTCTCCGTGAAAAACGGTGCACTGGGAATGTTGAAAGGCGACATGTTCATCCATCTCGCACTCGGCATCACAGATTAATAGAACGACACAAAATTAAACACGAGGAGAATCCAATGAGCAATCCTCAGGCAAAAGAACTCAATGAAATCATTCAATCTGCCTGCCCCGTTATATATGACCTGCTATCGGAGAAGGGACGACGATTCTTCTTCCCCAAACTCGGTATTGTCAAGCAGGCTGGAGACGCTAAAGGCAAGAAGATCAACGCCACCATCGGCATTGCGCTCGAAGATGACGGCTCACCTGTACGCCTGAAACAGATCGCGGATAAAATTCAGCTCAATCCCAATGAGGTCTTTACCTATGCGCCCAGTTACGGCAAGCCCGATTTGCGTAAGACCTGGCAGGAGCAGATTCTCAAAAAAAATCCATCGATTCAGAACACTCTCAGCCTTCCTGTCGTAACCAACGCCCTCACACACGGACTCAGTGTGACAGGAATGATGTTCGTGAATCCTGGGGATAAAATCTTTCTGCCCGACAAGTTTTGGGGCAACTATAGGTTGATCTTCGAGGAAGCTTATGGCGGAGAGTTGGTCCCCTTCAATACATTTTCGGAGGACGGATTTGATGTTGAAGCGCTGGATCAGACACTGAAGTCTAACCGGGGAAAACAGATTGTGCTTCTTAATTTTCCGAACAATCCGACCGGATACTCCCCGACCATCGAAGCCGCGGATGCCATTGTGGACACGATCCGGAAAAGTGCAGAAGCGGGAAATAAAATCGCCGTGGTTCTGGATGACGCCTATTTCGGATTGGTATATGAGCCGGGCGTGTACAAAGAATCTCTATTTGGAAAACTGGCTGATTTGCATGAAAACGTATTTGCAATTAAAGCTGATGGCGCAACCAAAGAAGATTATGTATGGGGCCTTCGTGTGGGATTCCTCACTTACTCTATGAAGGGCATCACTCCCGAAGTTTGCACTGCCTTAGAAGAAAAAACAGGCGGCATTGTACGAGGCACAATCTCAAACGATTCTCATCTCTCGCAAAGCCTGATTCTGCATGCACTTAATAGTCCGGGATATGCGGAAGAAAAGAAGGAAAAATACGCGCTGCTCAGAAAACGGTACGAAACCGTGAAGGCCATCCTGGACCAAAATCAGGAGAAGTATGCACCCTATTTCAAACCTTTGCCTGTCAATTCTGGGTACTTCATGTGTCTCGAACTACAACAGGGCATGCAAGCCGAAACCATTCGTCAGATTCTGCTGACCGAATACAGCACCGGCACAATTGCAATTGGTAATTTAGTGCGCATTGCGTTCTCTGCCGTACCCACCGATCAATTGTCAGAACTGTTGGAAAATATTTATCAGGCTTGTGTGAAGGCAAGCAACCAATAATCATGTTTAGTTATCTTTTTATCAGATATTTACTCATCTCCATTATCTTTTCAGGAATGATCTTTATAGTGGCAGTCATTGATCCTGCCGATATGATCCCAAATAATGCAGTGATTACAATATCTGGATTTGGTGGTGGGATTATTGGAATCTTGGCAATTAGTTTTATATTTAACCGCGGCAATCTATGGGTACTTTATTCTAATTTACAGAAATCAAAGTTTAAGTATTTATCACTTAATTATATAATTTATATTTCAGGAACAATATTGATTAATTTGATTTCAAGGATCATATAATTTGATATTTGATTCTATTTCATATAGTATAAATGACAAACATATACTAAGAGGTATATATCTCAAACTGGAGAAAGAGAGAATTATTGGATTATTCGGTTTAAATGGGAGTGGAAAATCAACATTATTGAAAATTGCTGCTGATTATTTATCCCCAACCTCTGGTTCCATTTTTATTGATAATATCAATTATTCATATAAAAATCATGATGAAAGGTATTCCTTCATATCATATCTACCACAAAACACCTTTCTTCCAAAGGATGTTAAAGTAAAAACTGTTCTTAATTGGTTTGGAAACTCAAAAGAATTAATAGAGGATAGTCATATAGTCGATCAACTCAACAAAAAAGTCTTCAATCTTTCAGGAGGCGAATTAAAGTACTTGGAATTAAGTTTATTATTAAGTCTTGATAAAAAATATATATTACTTGATGAACCATTTACTGGCATTGAACCAAAATTTATTGATACGATGATTGAGAGAATCAGAGAACGTAAAATTAAAGGAACCGGAATATTAATTACAGATCATTATTATCGTTACGTTTCAGGATTCATAGATGATGGTTATTATTTACATGATGGTTATTGTAAAAAAATGAATTTAGAACAAGGTGCTATTAATAGCCTTATAAACGAAGGTTATTTAAATAGTAAATAAAAAATTTAATTAGTTCTTTATTTCATCATTGGCGTTTTATGTACTTCCTTCAAAAGCTCAACAAACTCCTCACCTCCTGGTTCGCGGTTTGGGTCATACTCATCTCAATCGCAGCCAATTTCGCACCCACAATCTTTTTACCCATCAAGCCCTATATCGCCATACTTCTTGGGATCATCATGTTCGGCCTGGGCATGACATTGCAAACTCAGGATTTCAAGATTGCTTTCCTGAAACCTGTTCCCATTATTATTGGAGTTCTTCTTCAATTCCTCATAATGCCTGCGCTGGGTTATACTCTGGGAGTTTTATTAAAACTTTCACCGGAGATTGCTGCGGGGATCGTACTGGTCGGCGCCTGCCCCGGCGGAACCGCATCGAATGTGATGGTTTACCTGTCACACGGCAATGTCGCGCTTTCCATTGCCATGACCACGATTTCAACGCTGTTGACCCCTATTTTAACTCCCTACCTGATCCTTTTTTATGCGTAGCGTTGGTTGCCAATTGATCCGGCGGGACTGTTCTTGTCCATACTCAAAATTGTGTTGGTCCCAGTCATCCTCGGTTTAATTGTTAAAAAGTTCCTTCCCCGATTTGCTGACAGGGCACAACAATTCACACCGTCCATTTCGATACTCGCGATCATGGCGATCATTGCCTGTGTGGTGGCTTTGAATGTGGACAGCATACTCACCATGGGGATCGTCATCTTAATTGCCGTGATCCTGCATAATCTATTGGGATTGACATTGGGATACGCCATTGCGAAATTGACCAGGCAGGATATAAAAAGCTGCCGTGCGATATCTATTGAAGTGGGTATGCAGAATTCAGGATTGGGTGCGGTACTCGCCCACACCCATTTCTCGCCCGTTACGGCTTTACCAAGCGCGATCTTCTCAATCTGGCATAACATTTCAGGCGCCATTCTGGCAAGTATCTGGAGTCGGAAATCTAAAAAAGAAATGAATTCCAATTAAAAAGGGATCATTACTGATCCCTTTTTAGGATATACAAACCATTTAATCAATTTCTAAAGTCCAAATCATTTCACCAGCATCATCTTCTGAATCTGCGTCCGGCCTTGTACAGTTAGGCAGATAAAATAGGAACCGGATGCCAATTGTGTCCCGGCGAATTGCATCCTGTGGAGACCAGCGGATTGATCCTGATCGATAAGTACTTTAACGCGCCGACCAAGTGTATCAAAGACCTCAAGCAAAATCCTGCTATCTCTTTGTAATTGATACGAAATCGTGGTCACGGGATTGAATGGATTGGGATAACTCGGATACAAAGCAAATCCCTCAGGGGCATTGAGCAAGGAAACGGGATCAACACCTACCGGATACTGTTTGTCCTGCGCAAAAACCCAGGGAAACAGATGAGGATAGTCGTAGGATTCGGCCCACATTACATGCCCCTTGTTCTCCCATTCTGTATATAAAAGTCCAGCACCGTTTTGCACCTCAATACCCACCTGTTCTTCCGTCATCCCGGTACAGTCACCTTCGTGGCAGTGTGTGTAAACACAACGCCGACCGATCCGCTCGAGTGCGGTAACCATATCACGCGACCCCGAAACAGGAACGGTTGAATCATTCTCTCCATGAAAATCCCAGATTGGGAGATGGGCAAATCTGTCTACAACCGTGGAATCTCCACCACCACTCATGGGAATGGCCGCAGCGAAAAAATGTGGAAATCGGGAGATGAGGTCCCATGTACCGTAGCCACCCATCGACAGCCCGGTAATATAGATACGGTTTGTATCAACAGAGAACTCAACAATGAGCGAGTCAAGTAAATCCATCACAGTTACAGCTTCATTGCTAATTGGTGTGGTTTCTACCGAATACGATCCAGTGGACCAGTCTTGATCTGCCCATCGTTCATTCACCGGACACTGCGGCGCAACTACAAAGCAGGGCCATTGAGCCTGATTGGCCGAATCTGACCAGGAAAAGGCCAATTGGTGAAAAGAAATCGGCAATACGTTGTCATCGCCGCGTTCCCCGGCACCATGCAGAGCCAATACCAGGGGATAACTTTGACCCGGATCATAATCCTGGGGCTGGCAAAGACGATATGGAATTGTCGTCGTATCCGAAGTGTGAGATCGGTATTCGAATTTCTCATCTTCCCTGATATGATCGGGATCATCATACATGGCAATCACAACTGAATCCAGATTAACAACCACGTTATCCAAGGTGCCAAGCAGAAACTTGAAAGAATAGGATCCATCCTCCAGCCGGCAATTGAATTCATAGGGGCCGAAATGCTGAAGTGTTCCGTCTAAAACAAGATCCGGACTGGTCCAATGTCGAACCACATTTGTTGTTGTCCCCTTATCTAAAACAGCCTGGATTGTGTGCGCCGCACTCGCTTGAGCCATAAAGCTTATCTGGTAAATTCGTCCGGTTTCAAGCGTTTGTGATTGGTAAACCATCACATCCGTTATTGTGTCTCCCCCAAGGATTATTTGAACTGACAGGTAATTATCTCCAGACATCAAACCATCCTCAAGTACCTCATAATCCTGATCGGCGTCATTGAAATCTCTGATTGACCAGCCTGACCGACCATCGTCAAACTCTCCATTACGGACAATGTTTTCGCCGTCTTGACCCAACACAACCCCCGTAATAAAAACTACTGATAGAACCAACAACAATTTTTTCATTGCTCTTTCCTTTATTTAAATTATAACCATTTTACCAGTGTGACTGGATTCATTCGCTAACTTATCTACTTTACAAAGAAGAAAATGGAATGTCAAGTATTTATAAGCAGAAAATTAAAATGGGATGACGGAACTGGCGAACCTTTGTTTGAATCCTTCTTGTAGTATTAAACAAAAAAGGGATCACCTGTTGGGTAATCCCTTTTTCTTTTAGTAGCGGGGAGAGGATTCGAACCCCTGACCTTTGGGTTATGAGCCCAACGAGCTACCAGCTGCTCCACCCCGCGGTGTCTTTTTAAGCAATACTAAGATAACACAAATACAATAAATGTCAAGGCCTTTTCAGATGGTTTGGCCCATGTTTGTAAATAATGGAAGTTTTTACTTGATTTTAAATATGAAACACTTTAATTCGGATATTTAGTCATCAAACTTCACTGAAACCAGTTTGGAGACACCTTCCTCCTCCATGGTCACCCCATAAAGCGCTTGCGCTGCCTTCATGGTCATCTTGTTATGGCTCACAATCACAAACTGGGTTTTCTGAGCATATTCAGCGAGAACACGCGCAAACCGTTCCACATTGGCATCATCCAGTGGCGCGTCGACTTCATCCAAGATACAGAAAGGACTCGGTTTGACCATATAGAGCGCGAAAAGCAGTGAAATCGCGGTCAGCGCTTTCTCCCCTCCTGACAGTAAGTCAATATCACGAAGCTGTTTGCCCGCGGGCCTCGCCATGATTTCCACCTTTGCTTCGAGTGGGTCTTCATCCTCAGGAAGTCTCAGATCAGCCTCGCCGCCCTGAAAAAACCGGCTGAACATGATCTGGAAATTCTGACGCACCTGCGAATAGATCTCAATAAAGCGACTGCGCGCCGTCAGATTGATCTTTTTTATGGTTTCATTTAACGTGGCTTCGGCATTCAGAAGATCATCCCGCTGCTGATTCAGAAATTCAAAACGTTCACTCTCAACCTCATATTCCTTCAAAGCCACGAGGTTCACCGGTCCGATTTGTCGGATCTTAAACTTCAATTCCTCGAGGGAGGAATCTGCTGTATTCTGATCAAACTCCGGATCAGACTCAATCGCCTTCAGATCAATTTGATAGCTGTCTTGAACACGTTCGATCAAGGACCGCGCCTGATGTTCGAGATCCGATAGCTGCATCTCCATATTATGAATACGGTCTGCGGCCTCTTCCCGCACCTTACGCACACCGCGAATCTCTTTTTCTTTTATCTGGAATTCTTCTTTCAGAGTCTGATATGCTCTGTCCTTTTCAGTGCGTAGCTCTTCCTGCTTCTCCTTTTCGGAAATTTCCTGAAGAAGTAGTTTCTCATTCTCCTCTGTTTCCAAAGTCTGTTTCGTAATGGATTCATCCGCCTCTTTGATCTCCAGACCGCGCTGTTCAATTGTCTTTTCAGTTTCCTCGATCAAACGGCTGGATCTCTCCAGATCATAATCCAGATTCTTGGCATCACCGGTCAGCCGCACGACTGCCAGGTTATGCTTGTGAACCTCCTCCTCCATGATGCGCTCTTCATCTTCAAGCCGTTCCACTTCATTTTGTATGAGGATCGTGGCCTCTTCCATGCTCTCGCGATTGTCGGTCAGGGCCTCCATTTTCGGACGCAAATTCTCAAGTCCTTCACGGCCGCTTTCAATTTCCGTGAGCAAACGGCTCCGTTCATCACTGTTTTTCTTCAGGCCCTCTTCATTTCGATTGAGACCATATTGCAGGGATGCGCGGCTCTTTTCGGTTTCCAGAAGTTTGGAATCGAGTGCTGCAAGTGACTGGGTCGATGATGCTGTCTTCTGGAGGAGTATTTGCTCTTTTTCCTGCAGGGATTTTAGGATGGATTCGTTCTTTGTCGATGTGGCGCTGCGACTCTGGATCTGTCTCTCCAGCTCTTCGAGCCGCTGTTTCCGGCCGATCAGTCCGCTGTCTTGCTCTTTGGCTTCCCGGGTCTGGATCGCGCCCCAGGCCGTGATCAGTTCGCCATCCAGTGTCACAATTCGCAGGGCGATTTTTGGTGTAGCGGAAAGGATGTTTTCCGCGCTTTCCATATCCTTTACAACGAGCAGATCGCCCAGTAGATATGATGCGGCCGGTTTCAGCACCTTGTCGCATTGGACAAATTCATCGGCCCATCCTTCATAAACCGCATCTTTGGGTAGATCCGGACGGACAGGTATCACCGCGGTTTGCGTGCGATCCACAGCCACGAGCATGGCCCGGCCGCCACCCTTGTTTTTCAGATGGACTAAAGCTTGTTTAGCGGAGGATGCATCCTTGAAAAGGAGATATTGCGCAGCTTCGCCCAGACCTGTCTCTATCGCGGATCGATATTTTTTATCGGTTTGAAGCATGTCGGCGAGCACACCCATCAAGCCACTCACTTTATCCCGAACAAGAATTTTTGCCCCGTCGCTCATGCCTTCAAAGCTTTCAAGCACGCTCTGAATAAACTGAATACGTCCCTGAAGAAGCTCAATATCACTCTGATCGCGGATGATCTGTTCTTTGATCGAATTGATGGACTGGCGCTCACGCTCCAGTTCGGATTCCGATTTCTGCTTCTGAACAGTCAGTTCGTTTTGTTCGGATTTCAGTGATTGGAAAGCCGCTTCCGCTGCTTTAAAATCGGCTTCCAGCTGCCTCACACTATCCTGAGATCCCTTGTCCTCTTCCTCCAACCGTTCGAGCCGGCCACGGCTGTTGTCTATTTTTGTGCGGTACTGGGTCTCTTCAGCGCTCAGCCGGTTGATCTCTTCAAGGCATCCGATAATCTCTTTTTTCTTCTCATTCAGTTCAAGACGCTTGAAATTTAATCCCTGCTGAAAGATATCCAGCTCTTTCTTTTTATTCTGGAAAAGTCGGTTCGTACTTGTAATCTTGACCTGCAAAGTCTCTCGATCCCGCTGAGTGACTTCCCGATGATTCTTCTGATCTTCAAGTCGTTTCCCCAGCTCATCGACTTCAGTTGTGTAACGCTCAATCCGATTTTGTAAGGAGGAGAGGCGTTCACGCCCCACACGGATGTCGCCCTCGCGCCGGTGTGTTCGCTCCGTAATCTCCGTGAGCTTCTCCTGCGATGCGATCAGCGCCTTTTCCCGTTCAGTCAATTTCAGACGGATGGTTTCCAGATCCGCTTCTTCTTTCGAAATCTCGGTCGTGCGTCCCTCTTTTTGCTGTTTCAGTGCGCCAGCCTCTTCCTTAAGCGGTTTGATCTGTTCAATAAGCTGCTGATATAGGGTCCGGCTTCGCTGAGTATCCAGATGTTGAATTTCCTCTTTCAACTCGTGGTAACGCTTCGCCTTCTGCACTTGACGTTTCAGCGAACGCACGTTGCGTTCGATTTCCTGTACGATATCGTTCACGCGAAGTAAATCATTCTGAGTCGCGTCCAGCTTGCGGATGGCCGCCTTGAGCCGATGCTTGTATTTGGTCACGCCCGCCGCCTCTTCAAGCAGCTTGCGGCGATCCTCGGCCTTGTCACTAAGGATATCCTCAATCATCTTCAGTTCGATGACCGAATACATGTCCGCGCCAATGCCCGTATCCATCAGCAGATCCTGAATATCTTTAAGCCGGACCGGCGTCTTGTTCATGATGTATTCACTCTCGCCGGATCGGTACAACCGGCGCGTGATCACTACTTCATTGTAATCTATGGGAAGAATATGTGCTGAATTGTCAAAGGTGATCGAAACTTCTGCCAGACCGAGAGGGCGTGCGGATTTGGCGCCGCCGAAAATGATGTTCTCCATCCGATCCGCACGAAGCACCGAAGGCCGCTGCTCGCCAAGGCCCCATCGGATGGCATCCACAATATTGGTCTTGCCGCAGCCGTTCGGACCGACCACTGCGGTAATGCCGCCGTCGAACTTCAGTTCGGTCTTTTTTGCAAACGATTTAAAACCGTGAATAGATACTTTAGAAAGAATCATCCAGAGAATTCCATGAGTAAAAAAATCCCCTCAAACCCGTCGGGAATAGGGGAAATCCAGCATTGGGATTGTGGCTTAAAGCCGAATTAATATACCATTTATACGCCATCTTGTCAAGTCGAATCTGAGGGGATTTAAGATGATTTTGAACTTAATTTTCAAGAAATTGGATTTTTGTCAACTACCACTGACAAAAACGATGGCTGTAAAAACTACCCTAGAAGATGCATTGTTACTTATTCAGACCATTTTATGGATCACAATAATTTCTATTTTTTTTCACCACGCATGGTTCTAACAGAATCATAAATTTATAGTTGTTCTAATGTGACATTTTGAAAATTACGTTAAGAAATCCAGGTGTTTTGCCGTTTAAAAATGAAAACTGTTTGAGTCCCGATCTCAACGATTAAAAACTTTTGGATATCCAGATCGAGACGAGTTTTTTCATTTTAGGCAAAACATGATGGATTTTAATAAATTTTCAAATAGTCTTGATTTTTTGGTTCTTTTGTATCAAGACAAAAGAACATTATTTTATTTGAACTAATACTATCATTCATCAAAGGCAAGAGACAATATTTCAAAAGCCTTCTAACAATTACTCTAACTGTGGAACAAATTTACTAAATCACAACCAAAGGTTTTATTTTTCTCTGATATAATAAAATCCATTTCATTTGTTCTCATATTTTACTATACTGGATTTCAAGGTTAATTAAATTTCGAATTATTATTGATGAAACAAAACTGTTTTACATTTTCTATGGTGTGCTGGTTAATTCTATCCGTCACAATTCGTGTGCATGGATCCGAACCGGCTATTACAGTTCAGTCCCCAATATACACCTTATCCCATATGCCGTTTCAAATTTTGATGGAGATAAAAAACAAATCCGGCGATTTGGATGATGGATTTTCCGGAATTATTCGGGTTCGCGGATTAAAGATCAGTGGATCGGACACTTCTCTTGCCCACCTTCATTTTCAGGATGGCAAAGCCGAATCTCCCCCGGTTATATGGGAAAATCAAAAGGGATCCTTCGAAGTCTGGGTGAACGACGAGTGGACACACTTCCACATTCATACCATTCCCGCCTGGATCAGTGTGCTGCCCCCACTTATCGCGATCCTTTCTGCCATCCTGTTTCGTCAGGTTCTGATTTCCCTTTTTGCTGGTGTTTGGCTGGGTGCGTCCTGCATTCATTCATGGAATCCCGGAGCCGGTTTACTTCGAACATTGGATCATTATTTCATTCAAGCCATGAATTCACCCGAACACATCGCAGTCATCCTTTTCACGCTCATGCTCGGCGGCATGGTCGGTATCATCTCCCATTCCGGCGGTACCGAAGCCATTGTACACTTTATCTCCAAGGGCGTGATGAATCGCAGACGGTGCCAAATAGCCACCTGGCTTATGGGTCTTGTGATCTTCTTCGACGATTATGCCAACACACTCATTGTCGGCACAACCATGCGCCCGGTCATGGATCGTTACCGCATCTCGCGCGAAAAACTTAGCTTCATTGTGGATGCCACAGCCGCCCCCGTGACTTCACTCGCGGTTTTTTCGACGTGGATCGGTTTCGAACTCGGCCTTATTCAAGACACTTTCAAATCACTGGGTCTGGACTGGAACGTGTATTGGACCTATCTTGAAACCATCCCCTTTCGTTTTTACAGCTTGTGGATGCTCGCCCTGGTGGTCTTTATCGCAATCACTGGACGAGATTTTGGCCCCATGCGAAAGGCGGAGTTGCGGGCATTGCATACCGCTCCGATCGAAGAGGATTCTGTTTCTACCTCATCTGACGGACAGAAAATGCCAATCCTTAACGCACTCTTGCCCGTGATTGCCGTCATTGTCATGACCTTTATCGGGCTTTGGCAAAGCGGAGCCCACTCATTACAGGAACAGGGAAACGTCTCATACGGTCTGAGAGAGATCCTTGGTGCATCCGATCCATTTTCAGTACTCATGTGGTCTTCTTTTGGAGGCTCTTTACTGGCCGGCCTTCTGGCTGTGTTTAAAAAAGCCTTGTCAATCAACGAAACCATGGACGCGTTTCTCGATGGCCTCAAGGATATGTTGACTGCTGTGGTTATCCTCGTTGGCGCATGGAGCATCGGCCAAATTTGTGCGGATCTGCATACAGCTGAATTCATTTTGCATATGACCCGTGGACTGCTCCATCCCGCGCTGCTGCCCGCTGTGGTCTTTCTAATCGCTGCAATGATCAGCTTCGCGACTGGTACTTCGTGGGGCACCCTTTCCATTTTAATTCCAATCATCATTCCCGTGGCCTGGCGTCTCACCTTGGATGCAGAATATCCCATCGCGCAGCAGCACGGCCTGCTCGTCAGCACCATCGCTTCAGTGCTTTCAGGATCTGTGTTTGGAGACCACTGCAGCCCGATTTCTGACACCACGATTCTCTCATCCATGGCCTCCGGTGTGGGTCACATCGAACACGTGCGGACACAGATTCCATACGCACTGCTCACGGCCGCGCTTGCATTGGCATTCGGATACATTCCGGCAGGCTTTGGCATTTCGCCGTTCATTTTAATCCCGGTTGGGCTTTTACTGCTTGGCATCTTGTTTTATCGCATCAGTCGTCCGGTTCACTGATCGAACAAACATGATTTGAGGATGCAAAACCATCCCGCTTTAAAAACTATGCTTCTGCTGGCTCTTGGGATATTTCTGAATCAATATCTCGGAATAGATTTTCAAGCCAGTCTAATTGTTTGCGGAACTTCTTTATTGTTTTGGATTGTATGTCACAGAATGAAGAGCGCCGGATCTTTCTGCTCCATCTTCATCCTCATTGCGCTAATTGGATTCGGCGCCTTTTATTCCAACTTCCGGAATCAAATTCTACCCACAAATCACATCTCCCATTTTCTGAATTATTCGGATCTCAAGATCACTGGATTCCTGATCCGCGATCCGATCCCGAAAGAAAATCGGACAGGCCTGCAATTACAAGTGACGTCCGTTCATCTCATGGACAGCTCGTATACATCTGATGGAAAAATTCTCGTCCAAGTCAGGGATCAGAAATTACCAAATATGAAATACGGAAATATTGTGGAACTGGAAGGCGAACTGGTTCGCCCGCGTGAAAGACGCAATCCCGGCGGATTTGACTATCGCGCCTATCTGGCCAGACAGTCCATTCACGCGATTCTCTATGTAAACCAGAATGATCAGTTAAAAATATTTGTTGGACAAAAAGGCAATCCCATGCTTCGGTCTCTTATTTACCCAGTTCGGAGGAGATTGCTCAGAAACATCGATGACCTACTGCCCGAATCCACCCGGCCCCTCCTCAAAACCCTACTGCTCGGCGACCGCACCGAGTTGGAAGACTCCATGCGCGAAGCCTACGCCCGCGCGGGCATTGTGCACATCCTCGCCGTAAGTGGTCTGCATGTTGGATTCATCGCACTCATTCTCTCATTTGTTCTTGGGCTCATCCGCCTTCCCTGGAAAATCAGAACCGTATGTGTCATTTTTGGACTCTTTTTCTACGTGCTGCTCACAGAGGGCAAACCGCCTGTTTTTCGAGCTGCACTCATGGCCTCGATTTATCTGTTCGGACAGATCCTCGACCGCAGGAACTCTCCATTAAACGCGATCGGAGCCGCAGGCCTAGTCCTCCTTTTAATCAATCCCGCCCAATTATTTGATCTGGGATTTCAACTTTCATTCACAGCGGTTATATCGATTCTCGTCTTTTACCCAAAAATATCAGCATGGATTCTGCCGCGAATTCAAATTCAAACACATTGGATCAACCAGCCGCTCCGGGCAATCTCCTCGCTGATTATCCTGACCCTCTCTGCCCAGATTTGCACCTTGCCTTTGACACTTTCTTATTTTAACCGCTTGCCCCTTCTTTCTCTTCTATTCAATACCATTGCCATCCCGCTTGCAGGGCTGATTGTAGGGCTCGGATTCATCTTCCTCTTATTCGCTCAATTCAGCCTGTGGATTGCCGGATCCTTCGCAATGATTGCACATCTCGCTATTCGACTCTTGAACGGATTGGTACAGCGAACAGCCGCACTTCCCTTTGCTTCGGTGACTCTACCCACACCTGACATTTGGATGTTGTGCCTTTACATCCTCATCCTGTTTTTATTCATTCTGTGGAAACAGTTACAATTACGCAAGATATTAATTATTGCCTGCATAATTCTTTTAAACGGACAAATCTGGACGAACGTCTTCATTAATCCGGACAGCAAACTAACCTATTTTCAGTTGGATGTCGGTCAGGGGGACGCAGCCTTGATCCGATGCCCGAAACATAAAACCATTCTCGTGGATGGTGGACCGGCCTACATGACATTCGATGCGGGCGAACGCATCATAGCGCCCTATCTGATCCGGGAGGGGATTCGAACCATTGACCTCATGATTTGTACCCATCCTCACAATGACCATGTCGGCGGATTGAATTATATCCTCGACAATTTCAAAGTCAAATCCGTGCTGTTCGGTCCATCTCCCTTCGAATCCGCGGAAGCTGCGACATTTCTAAAACGTGTAAAGGATAGAGGCATTTATTCACGTATCATCACTGCTCCGGACAGCGTGGTGTGTTTTCCGGGACTTCACCTTCTTTTTCTCTCACCCGATTCATCACATATAACCTCTGGCAATAAGAAACAGAACAGTCTGAACAATCAATCCATTGTCACCCTGCTGACATACGGAAAGACTTCGTTTCTTCTCGCAGGCGATGCGGAAATCGAAGCCGAACAATCCATGTTGCAGCACTGGCGAAATCTGGACTGCGATCTCATCAAGACCGGTCATCACGGCAGTAAAACTGCATCCTCTATGGAGTGGATCAAAGCCGTAACACCTGAACATGCTCTGATAACCGTAGCAGAGAAAAACCGTTACGGCCTGCCAGATTCCATCATCCTGGATCGGTATAAACAGTTTGATTCCATTGTGCATCGGACGGATAAAGAGGGCGCTTTGATGTTTGAATCAAACGGCCGGACGATACAAAAACTTGATTGATGATAATTGTAAAATTAAACTATATATTGTAAAAAGTTGCCAGGATAATCCAACATTTACTAATTTCTACTTGACACCTCGAACTGGAATCCCTATATTGTTTTCGCAGCAGGTCAATCACATTTGTATTGTTAAATGTGAGGAATCCCGTGAAAATCGGGAACTGCCCCGCAACTGTAACTTCGCCCCATTAATGGGTCAAATCAACGGCTATCTCGCCACTTTCCCGCAAATGCGGGATGGGAAGGCGGCCCGAGAGCGGAGAAGTCAGGAGACCGATCTGATGCAAAGAGTCCTCCGAGGGAAGGCAATGAATCTGGTTTTTAACCGGCCTTCAAGGCCGGTTTTCTTTTTCCGGGTATCTCCTCTTGTCTGAGAATTAATTATCTATCCGTAACCCTTCGGAACAACACTCATCTTACAAGTAATTCTTTGATGAATCGGGACAATGGAAACCATCGTGATCCATTCAGACAACCGAATACGGAAAATCACCATTCTTGCAGTTTTTATCGCACTGGGGGTGGCATTGGGATATATTTTCTCTGTTGTACCCAATGTCGAACTTGTAACTTCCACTGTTTTTCTATCCGGCTACTTGTTCGGCCCCTTATATGGTGCGCTCGCGGGTGCGCTGACGGAAGCCATTTATTCTTCATTCAATCCTTATGGTGCGGCCCCCCTTCATCTCTGGGCAGCACAGGTCATCTCATTCGCAGTGATCGGAACGCTCGGTGGTTTTATTGGAAAACTTCATATTCGGAATCGAATTCATTTTTCTCTTATCCTTGGATTTTCAGGTTTCTTTTGCACCTTTTTCTATGCACTGACCACTTCGCTGGCTTATTTTTTCATGGCCGGCCAAACTATGGCAATCCTTGTTTCCGGATTAATTCAAGGCATCGGATTTTACACGGTTCATATCTTTACCAATACGATGATATTCGCAACATTGCTGCCCATTCTGATCAGGCGATTGCATAAAGTCATTTTAGGATAGAAACATGTGGGTTTTCTAACAATGAATTCACATCTTGGAATAACATTTATATGAATCACATAAAACACATATTATTGATCGGACTTCTTCTTGTCTCCGGATTGAAAGCCGACTCCCGCTCTGCCGGACTGGTCTATTCAATGGATGAGTTGACACGGTCCAACTATCGATATCTTGGCGATTTATTGGACCACATCCCTGGTGTATGGATTCGTGATCTCGGCAGCGTGGGACAATGGTCCACATTAAGGATGTCCGGCGCTTCAAGCAAGGAAACTGTAATCTGTTTAAACGGCATTCCGATCCAAGACAGCTGGACCATGGAAACCGATTTGAATTTGATTCCTGTGGATCTCATCGATCGGATTGAAGTTTATACTTCTGGAAATCCTTTCGGTCTTTCTGCTCCCAGCGGTGTAATCAATCTTGTCATCGTGGATGAAACGGTTTCACAACCGGAGTCTGTATTCAACTACCGCACAGGCAATCTGGGTTTCAATGATCTCGATATTGATTTTTTCCAGAGCATCACCTCCGATGTTTCGTATGGATTCGGCGCGCTTCTTGAAAAGTATGCAGAGGAAATTCCCTCGCGAACCTTTAAAAAGCAAAATCTCCGCGGGATTATCTCAATCCGTTTGATGGATCACATTGATCTGAAATATCGGCTCCTCATGAACAAGCTCGAGACAAATATTCCCGATCTATTCTATTTCCCTGCGGGCCAGCTTGCCCTGACCAGTCCCTTCCGTAAAACGGATCGTACAGATCATTTCTTTCACATTCAAAGTGACATGCTAAATATACAGAACCAGATTCAAATGCATCTCTCTGACAATGAATTTGAATACCGGCAGAGAGACCACTCAAATGCAGCCACATATCCTGTGTCATCCACTTTACTGCATTTTAATCAGGATTATTCAAATATCGGTATTCCTTTGCAAATGGGATTATGGTGGAGCAATAAATCTTTAGCCATGCCGGATTCCGATAGGATCGCATCATCAAGCTATCGAATTTATTCAAACATTGAAATACCGCTTTATGGCCCGATTCTTTTTCAAGGTTCAGCTGGGCTTTCAAAGATGGATCAGGTTCCCTCTACTTGGAACGGTGACGCGCATCTGCTCTGGTCGCACGAAAACTATTGGTCTCTTAGCATCGGCGGTGCGATTGAAGCGCGCTATCCGCATCTTGGCGAACTGTTCAGCGTGCCCATTTTACACGGTCCGGAGGAGACACTCCTTGAGTATGAACTGTTGCGAAAGGCCACCAGCAATTACACCACCCCTCAGCTGAGTGCGGAAAGAAGTCATATTTTTGACACCACGATTCAATATAAAAAGGATTCATGGCTGGCTCTCTACACCCGAATGTTTTATCGTCGGACCTCCAATCTCATCCGATTTAATGGAGATCTGATCACACCGCTTTTTATTAACACTGGGAAACACAATTTTTATGGAATTGAGTCATCCGGTAATATCGGACCATTCTGTGGTTTTGGTCTTCAGATGATGCTAAATTTCATTCAATCTGAGGATGAAAGTGAAAATGTTCTTTTGGAAAGACCCAACCTTTGGGGCTCCGGTACGCTCTCATGGAATCGATCATTCTTTGAGGATGACCTCAGGGTTCACTTCAGATTGGGTACCAAATTCAGGAGCGAATTCTGGTGTCTCGCTGGGGACGAACTGGCGCTGGCCGGATTGTCCGGTTCTGTGCTGGAGTTTAAAACCGTCCTGACCTTTTTACAGGTCGCCGATGTCTTTTTCAGCATGGACAATTTGCTGGATGCCAATCTGTTCAGAGTGTATGGATATCCAATCGCGAACAGATCTTATCGCTATGGAATTAAATGGAAGGTATTTGATTAATATTATTCAAAATTGATTTTTTTATCCGGAAAGGAGGCGCAAGAAAACACTTTAGGAATATCGAACTCAAATTGTGGGAATCTTCAATTGGGAAGGCGGTGCGAATCCGCCACAGCCCCGCTACTGTAATCGGTAACGAAATCCGGCTGCATGCCACTGTTTCTTTCTATGAAAAGGGATGGGAAGGTCCGGAGAGTAGGCTCGAGCCGTAAGTCAGGAGACCGATGAAATTCCCGAAATCCAAATCGCTTTCGAGGGAAAGCAAGGGAGGCAAAATGTTTATCCGCATCATTATCATCTGTTCTGCAATTACGATTTACTTTTTTTCATCTTTATGGTCAGCAACAATATCCGGCACTGTGTTGGATGCCAAAACCAGTAAATCCCTTCCGGATGCCAACTTACTTATCAACGATGCAAATTACGGTACGGCCTCCCGGGACGGCGGTTTTTATGTGTTTGACAAGCTGCCTCGCGGGAAGTATACACTCTCTGTCCATATGATCGGATACAAATCCATTGAATCAACCGTCTATGCAAAAACCGACACGACCATTGATTTTCGCCTTGAAGCCGAACCGATTCAGTTTGATCCGGTTCTGGTCTCCGCCACCCGCACGGATCATCGGCAATCTCAAGTCACTGTTTCTACTGAAATTCTGACAGAAAGACAAATCCGCGAGAGCACCGGCATCACCGCCGGCGAAGTACTTGAAAATACTGGCGGACTTTATTTTAAAAGTTATGACCATCTGGCCGGAATTCAGATTCCTTCTATCCGCGGATCCAATCCAGAACAAGTACTCGTGCTTTTGGATGACATGCCACTCAATGGCATTCAGGGTGGTGGTGTTGATCTCAACAACATCCCCGTCTCCACACTCGAGCAAATTGAAATCGTCCGCGGTGGTCATTCTGCCATTTACGGCAGCGGCGCTGTGGGAGGATTGATTCATCTCATTACAAAGACACCATTTTCTGACAATAAAAAAAAATTTGGTGTGCGTTCGTCCATCGGCTCCTTTGGATTGCAGACTGCAGATATACTATATTCGGATGCTGTGGGCGAATTGAATTATCTCATTAACTTCAGTCACAATCAGTCCCAAGGCGATTACACCTATACCCCCTCCAGATTATCTGAAAAATTAAATCGGGAGAACAACGATTTCTTGGGCAATCACCTTTTCGCAAAGGCCCAATATAAGTTAAATGCACAGAACAAATTACAATTTCTCTTTCAAATGTTGGATTCAGAACGCGGTGTATCTGGATCACTATTTTATCCCTCTCCCACCGCGCGCAGAAATGAGAAGCGAAGGATGACATCATTCCAACTCGAGAATCAACTCTCAAACAAAATCCGACTGCGGCATCTGATTTTCAATCAGAATTATGAAAATAAATACAAAGAACCCGGTGGTTGGATTCCAGCAGACGATCGACACATTACCCGCTCTTCAGGATATCAATTGCAAGCGCAAATTCATACACACACATCACTGCAATGGGTGACTGGCGCTGAATTTCAGTATGACGAATTGGTGAGTACACTGTTTTCGAAAAAACAACGAAAAGAAATCAGTCTTTACCTTCAGGCCGAATGGACCAAACAAACGTCTCTTATTGGACTGCCAGCGATGGTGAAACTTGTTCCCGCAGTTCGATACGATGTTTATGAACACATAGGAGATCAAGTCAGCCCCAAGGTGGGTACGCTGATCGGATTTGGATCGAATCAGTCTCTGGCACTTAGAGCCAATTGGGGCCGGTCTTACCGCGCACCTTCATTCAATGATCTTTACTGGCCAGCTGACTTTTTTTCCAAAGGGAATCCCGATCTTGAGCCGGAGACGGGGTACTCTTATGATGCTGGATTTGTATTGCGTAAATCCGATGCCATAAATACTCAGTTCGAATCCACCTATTTTAACAATCGAATCGAAAACTTGATCCAATGGGCCGCGGATACATATTATATTTGGTCTCCACAAAATATCGGCCGCGCCAGAATTCAAGGCATTGAGAACCGGGTGTCACTTGCCCTTCCCAATAACAGAATATCTTTTTCTGCTGCCTATACCTTGATGGAGGCCACTGATGAGACTGGACCAATTTCACAACAACTCATATACCGCCCTGAAAACAAGATCGATTTGTCATTTGGGATCAAATGGTTTGGTGTTTTTCTTGGGATCGAGTATCAGTGGGTGGACAGCCGGTATGGAGATACCGTGAATACAATCCAGCTGGATTCATACTCACTGCTTCACAGTAAACTCACTAAAGAAATTAGTTTTGATCATTACACTATTGAATTGGCTTTGCAAGCGCGAAACCTTCTGGATGAATCTATTGTCATTGTGGATGGATATCCTTCACCCGGACGTGAAACGCGTTTTTCACTGGGATTGGTGTATTAAATATTTTTAATTCTTAACGGAAAAAGGTGCGTATCAGAATTTCAACAAGGACTTTTTGTAAAGTCTGATACGCGTCTTAATTTCTCTTCTTTCTTTTTCTTTTGTTTTTCCTTGCATTTTTCATGAAATCGCTTAACTTATTTCAATAATTTGTCATGGAGGCTTCATGATCCTTTCCAACGTCCACATGATTGCTTTTAAGTCAATCAAGGATATGATTTTACCCCTCGACCGCAAGATCACCGTTCTAATCGGCCCGAATGAATCTGGAAAAACAAACATCCTGAAGGCGATGGAATCATTTCGTCCAGATGTCAATCTGTCGATTGAGCACACCTGTCAATATTCTGAAAACTATCTTGAAGGCAAACCACCCCAGCTTGGACTCGAATTTACCGATATCAGTCGAGAGGAAAAAACTCAGCTGATTAAAATGTATGAAGGATTTCGTAGCATTGATACCTTCGTGCTTTTACGGGAGGGTCCCGAATTAACGGACTATAAAATAAAGACGGATGACAAGCTGCTGGCGATTGGAAATGTGAAACCTCTGATATCCCTCCTGCCAAAGATGTTATATTTTGACACTATTCCGATTATTAGGGATCAAGTCAGTCTCGACAATCTAATAAACAAGCATGAGGATTTTCAAACCGAAGTCAATCTCCTTAAAATTGGCGGTGTAAATGATCCTGCTCTCATCTTTGAAGATACAACCCATGGTCGCCGCGCAACGGAAGAGACTGGGCGGGTCATCACACAGAGAATCCGTGAAGTCTGGACCCAGGAACCTAGTCTTGAAATTAAATTAAGAGTCAATCGAAATCTGCTTTATATTGATTTCACTGACGAAACAACAGTATATGACACACCTAAAAGTCGTTCAAACGGTTTTTTATGGTACCTGTCATTTTATATTAATTTTCTCGCGATAACCAATGAAGCCAAGGCGAATGAATATCTCTTTTTATTAGACGAACCCGGCCAACATTTGCATCCTTCAGGGCAAAAGGATCTTTCAAATCTGTTGGATGATCTGGCTCAAAAGAATCAGGTCGTTTATACAACCCATTCGCCATTTATGATTAATAGAAATGACCCGGAGCGGGTTCGTGTGGTCTCGAAAGATGAAAATGGAACTTCAGTGGATAGTGAAGCCTACCGTGATAACTGGAAACCTTTGCGTCAGTCAATTGGTCTTACTGTAGCCGATCTCTTTTTCTTTAGTACCAAAGGGACGATTTCTGATAATACAACTACGCCAAAATCTCAACTCTTCAAACGCAAAAAAGGCAATCAAAATTGATTGCCTTTTTAAGTACCAAATAAATTTATAACACTATTTTTTCTTCTCATCAAATTTCTTTTCAGACTCTTTCTTTTTTGGCTCTGGTTCAGCCTTCTTATCAGATTTCTTCTTCGCTGCTTCTGCTTTTTTATCATCTTTCTGCTTCTTCTTCTTGGTAGCAGTTTCAAAACCGACTAATTCTAAAATCGCCATCGAAGCACCATCTCCCTGTCTTTGACCCAGTTTAACAACACGTGTATATCCTCCTGGGCGTTCTGAATATTGTGGTGCAATATCATCAAAAAGAATTTGAACCGTTTCTTTCTGACGCATATGCTTATAGGCAATTCGCCGTGCGTGCACTGTCCCCTTTTTGCCAAGGGTAATCAACTTTTCAGCAAACTGGCGTGTCGCCTTGGCCTTGGCCTCTGTCGTTTCAATGTGTTTGCGCTCGAATAATGCACAAGACAAATTGGCCATCAAAGCCTTCCGATGGGATGCTGTTCTATTTAATTTAACTACAGTTCTGCGGTGCCTCATGAAATTAAATCTCCTCGTAAACTGATGCGATTATGATACATCGCCTTTCAGATATTTATCCACATCCATCCCGAAATGAATATTTTTTTCTTCTAAAATCTTAGAAAGTTCTTGAAGTGATTTTCGTCCGAAGTTACGGAATTTAAGCATTTCCTGCTCATCCCGTCGTACCAGATCCGAGATAGTCTGAATATCGGCGGCTTTCAGACAGTTATGTGACCTCACCGACAGTTCCAGCTCATCGACACTCATCTTCAACAGTTTTCTGATGCGAAGTGCGTCCTCATCGATCTCGGATACTTCAACAGGTTCGGGTTCAACTTCGAATGAGATGAATTGATCGATATGATCTTTAAGGATCTGACCCGCAAAGGTCAGAGCGTCATCCGGTGTCACACTACCGTTTGTCGTGACTTCAAGAATTAATCGCTCATAATCCGTACGGTGTCCAACACGCGTATTTTCCACGCGGTAGGTCACATTCATAATCGGATTAAAGATCGCATCAATAAAGATGGTACCGATCGGCTGATCCGGTAATTTATTTTCTTCAGCCGGGACGTATCCACGTCCACGTCCTATTTTCAACTCCACATTAAATTCGGCGTCCTCGTTCAATGTGGCAAGCAACAAATCGGGATTCATGATTTCAAAGTCGGCAGATTGTTTCTGAATATCACCTGCCCTGAAATCTCCCGGACCTTTCAATGAAATGGTCACCCGATCCGGACGTTTGTTGCTTAGCTTAATACGTACTTGCTTAAGGTTTAGTATAATCTCTGAAACATCCTCAACTACCCCTTTTATGGTTGAGAATTCATGCTGAATATTATCGACGCGTATCTGGGTAATGGCTGCGCCCTGCAAAGACGAAAGAAGCACTCTACGCAATGCGTTGCCAATTGTAGGTCCAAATCCGCGCTCAAGAGGTGAAACTATGAAACGACCAAATGTTTCAGTGTATGTCGCTTCGTCGCGTTCGACCCCTTCCGGCATCTGTAATATAAGTCTATTCATTCATTCCCTCTATGTCATGAACGATTACTTGGAATAAAGTTCAACAACAAGGTTCTCATTGAAAGTCACTGGAATATCTGCCCTGCTGGGTTCCTCAAGAAGGGAGCCTTCCATCTTGGCCTTGTCAAGTTGTAACCAGGGTAATTGCTGCGCCTCTTTTACCCTTCGCATGGAATCGTGAATAATGTTTAATTTTCGACTCTTCTCGCGAATACGAATCATATCGCCCGGACGAACTTCATATGAAGGCACATCAACCAACCGACCATTCACTTCAATATGACGATGCCGGACCAGCTGACGTCCTTGAGATCGAGAACTCGCCAATCCCAAACGAAACAGGACATTATCAAGTCGTCTCTCAAGAATTCTCAACATATTCTCGCCAGTCACACCTTTCTTTCGATTCGCCCTTTCAAAAGTCAAACGGAACTGAGACTCGAGCAATCCGTAATAGCGTTTTACTTTTTGTTTTTCCCTGAGCTGAATGCCATAATCCGACAACTTCAACCGTCGATTTTTACCGTGCTGTCCTGGTGGATATGCTCGTTTTTCAATTGAACAAGTGGATCCAAGACAGCGTTCACCTTTTAAGAAAAGCTTCTCGCCTTCTCTCCGGCATAGTTTACAAACAGGGCCATTATATTTTGCCATGAAGCGTACCTCTTATTTCTGATTATACTCTACGACGTTTTGGCGGACGACAACCATTATGCGGAATGGGTGTCACATCTTTAATTGCCAGGATTTCAAGCCCTGCCGCCTGAAGCGATCGAATGGCAGCCTCTCGGCCTCCACCGGGTCCCTTTACCATAATACTTACTTTTCTAAGACCAAGATCCATAGCTTCTTTTGCACATGTCTGAGCGGCAAGCTGCGCAGCAAAAGGAGTGTTTTTTCGTGCGCCTTTAAAACCCACACGACCCGCTGTGGCCCATGAAATCACATTGCCATAATTATCTGTCAAAGTCACCATAGTATTATTAAACGTGGCTTTTATATGGGCCTGACCTTCGGCCTCTACCTTTTCTTTTTTCTTCTTTCGACCTTTTTTCGGAGCTGCCAAAATTCTTTCTCCTTGACTAATAGTATATTACGATTTAAGCTTTTCTCTTACCTGCAACGGTCTTTTTTCTTCCTTTACGCGTTCTGGCATTTGTGCTTGTACGCTGACCATGTACTGGCAATCCTCTTCTGTGGCGAATTCCACGATAGCAACCGATATCCATAAGTCGTTTGATATTCATGTTCGTTTCCGCTCTCAAGGCACCTTCAACTTTGAAGGAAGCATCTATTACTGAACGGATCTTGGCAACATCAGCATCTGTCAGTGTATTTACCCGAGTATCCGGATTTACACCTGCCTCATTAAGAATTTTCCTCGATGAATAAAATCCTATGCCAAAAATATAAGTTAATGCGGCCTCGATCCGCTTCTCTCTGGGAAGATCCACACCTGCAATACGAGCCAATTTACCTCCCTTGTATTCTGAAGTTACAAGTTTTCATAAAACTATCCCTGCCTTTGTTTGTGACGGGGATTTTCACAAATAACACGGAGAACACCGCGTCTTTTAATTACTTTACACTTATCACATATTTTCTTTACTGAAGCTCTTACTTTCATAGTGATATACCCACTTATTTATAACGATAGACGATTCGACCACGGGATAAATCGTAAGGTGACAGCTCAACCGTCACTTTATCTCCCGGCAAGATTTTAATAAAGTGCATTCTCATTTTACCCGAAACATGAGCAAGGACTTTATGTCCGCTTTCAAGTTCAACTCGAAATGTTGCGTTTGGCAAAGTTTCCAGAATTGTACCATCCACTCGGATTGGTTGTTCTTTAGCCATCTTTTATTTCCTGTCTTCAATGCCAATGGTTAATATTTCAGGTTTCCCTTTTGTGACCAGAACTGTATGCTCAAAATGAGCAGAAGCTTTTCGGTCTTTCGTTCGCACGGTCCATCCATCTTCCAGAATCTCAACTTCAGAAGTCCCTGTATTGACCATAGGCTCAATGGCGAATACCATACCTTCTTGTAATTTTGGGCCGCGCCCCGGCTGACCGTAATTCGGAATTTGAGGTTCTTCATGGAGCTCGGTTCCGATCCCATGTCCAACCAGCGCTCTTACGACTTGATACCCCTCTGCTTCCACTGTAGACTGAATGGTATGTGAAACATCAGAGAGGTGATTACCTGTTCGACATTTACGAATTCCCCAATGCAATGCTTGTAAAGTTGTAGACATCAGGTTTTGATCGGCTTCTGAGATCTTCCCAACCGGGAAGGATTTAGCCGCATCTGAATAGTAACCATCCAACAAGACTCCATTATCGATACTTAGAATTGATCCCTCTTTTAGGACCTCATCATTCGGGATTCCATGAACGACCACATCATCAATAGAGGTGCAAATCGTAGCCGGATACCCTTTGTAGCCCTTGAATGCGGGCTTGCCACCTCCATCACGGATTACTGTTTCCGCAATCTGATCGAGATGCCGGGTTGAGACGCCTGGGATGATAAGCTTTTCGATCTCAAGAAAGGTTTGGACGAGAAGCGCTGCACTTTTTCGCAACCGCTCGATTTCCCATTCCTCCCGGATTGAAATCATACAGGCTCCAACGAAAGCCCCAGAGTTTCAACAGTGCGTTGAAAAATATCATCCATGGAACCCACGCCGTCAACCACTTGAAGCAAACCCCGGCCTTCATAATAACGTATCAAAGAACTTGTCTTTTCTTCATAGACTTCGAGACGACGCCGAATGCTGTCCGGCTCATCGTCTTTTCTTCTAATTATTTCACCCGAACATTTGTTACAGCCATCTCCGAGTTCGAGCCCATCTCCCGGCATAACCACATATCCGCATGCATTACAAACAAGACGTTTTGATAGTCGTTCAACAATCTCATCGTTTGAGACCTGGATCGAGACCACTGCGTCGATTACCTGGGTCATACCTTCTAGTAACTCATCCAGTTTTTCGGCCTGCATTACGGTTCTTGGAAATCCATCCAGGATGAATCCCTCTTTGCAATCCTCTTTTTGAAGACGTTCTTTCACCAGATTGATGATCACATCATCCGGCACAAGTTCGCCATTTTCCATAAAGGATTTCGCTTCGAGACCAAGCGGGGTTCCCTCTCTGAGAGCATCCCTGAGCATATCTCCTGTTGAGATATGGGCCAAATGAAAGAACTCTTCAAGACGCTTGGCCTGTGTGCCTTTACCGACGCCAGGTGCGCCTAAAAGTATAAGTCTAGTTCCCGACAATATTATTCTCCATTACTTCCGTTTATCGCCGACCACGAATACGGCCGGTTTTCATAAATCCATCATAATGTCGCATGAGCAGATGCGATTCAATCTGCTGAAGTGTATCAAGCGAAACACCAACCATGATCAGCAAGCTGGTACCACCGAAAAATTGAGAAAAGGTCGGCGAAACATTCAGGTATTTACTGACAAAGTAGGGAAAGATGGCAATCAGCGCAAAAAAGACTGCTGCCGGAAACATCACACGTGAGAGCACGTGATCAATATACTCAGCCGTCTTTTTTCCCGGGCGTACACCGGGAATAAATCCGCCCTGTTTCTGCATATTGTCCGCCACATCGACGGGATTAAAGGCGATCGCTGCGTAAAAATAAGTAAAGAACAAAATCAGTATACCCAGGAAAAACCAGTATACAGGTGAGGACATGTCAAAATACCCGACAATGGTTTGCACAATCTCACTGTTCGTGAAAAATTGCCCTATGGTTTGCGGGACAAACATCAGTGAGTTGGCAAAAATAATGGCCATCACACCAAAACCTGAAACCCGGATTGGGATAAATGTGGCTTGACCACCATAGATTTTTCTTCCAACAACGCGTTTGGCATATTGTACGGGAATCTTTCGTGTGCCTTCAGTAAGCAGGACTACAGAGGCGATAATTAAAAAGAGTATGCCAAATATAAACAACTCAGCGACCAAATGTCTGTTACCGCCAATGAGTTGCTGAATTTCATCGAGAATTGCGGTTGGAAACCGAACGATAATCCCTGTAAAAATAATGAGGGAAATTCCGTTGCCGAGTCCACGTTCTGTGATTTGTTCACCAAGCCACATAACCAGCATGGTACCGGCCATCATGGTTATCATCACAAGCAGACGAAATCCCATACCTGGATTGGAAACAGCTTGAATCCCAGAACGTGTGATGGGAAGATTTTCCAGGAAAAGGCTGGCACCCATAGCCTGCATCGAAGCAATGAAAACCGTACCATATCGTGTGAGCTGATTGATCTTCTTCCGGCCTTCCTCACCTTCTTTCTGAAGACGCTGGAAATAGGGAACCACTGCACCCAAAAGCTGGATAATAATCGAAGCTGAAATGTAAGGCATAATACCCAAGCCAAATATAGCCGCTTTACTGAAAGCGCCCCCAGCAAACATATCATAGAGGCCGAACAGTGTGTTCCTGCTCTGCGCAAAATATTCAGCCAACGCATCCGCATTAATGCCGGGAGTCGGTATATGACAACCGATCCGGTATAATATCAGGATCCCGAGTGTAAACAGAATACGATTTTTAAGATCCGGGATTTTAAAGATGCTCTGAATGCTTTTGATCATATCGAAATAGCCTTTCCGCCAGCTGCATTAATCTTTTCAAGAGCTGTCTTGCTAAAAGCATGGGCTTCTACTTCATAGGCTTTTTTCAATTCGCCTTCTCCAAGTATCTTAACCAGTCCATCTTTTTTCTGTACCAGACGCGCAGCCTTCAAATCTTCTATTGTGATCTTGGTTTTTGGAATCCGGCTCAGATCGCTGACATTCACTACTTCGTAGTGTTTACGAAAAATATTCGTAAATCCACGCTTGGGAACACGCCGCTGTAAAGGCATTTGTCCCCCTTCAAACCAGGAACGCTTTTTAGAACCACTGCGCGAGAGCTGGCCGTTACTTCCCCGACATGATGTCTTCCCATGACCGGATCCCTGTCCTCGTCCAACCCGTTTCGTTTTTTTGGTCGCGCCTTCTGACTGTTTTAAATTCCCTAAATCCATATCAGTATCAATCCTGTATAAAATTATTTAACTTCTTCAACCTGAAGTAAATGTTTTACTTTAAAAACCATACCGCGAATCTGCGGGTTGTCAGGTTGAATCACTGTCTGATGTAATTTCCGAAATCCTAGAGCCCGAATTGTTCGTTTCTGACTCTCCACACGTCTTATCGTGCTGCGAATTTGGGTTATTTTAAGCTTGCCCATGAATGGCTCCAATTCATTCGATATCGTCTATTGAAAAATTTCTTTCAGAGTCTTATCCCGCTTGCGAGATATAATCTCACCATTTTTTAAATCAAGCAGCCCCTTCATGGTGGCCTTGACCATATTATGTGGATTGGCTGATCCCTGTGATTTTGTCAGGATATTCTGTATTCCCGCCGCTTCAACAACCGCGCGTACCGGACCGCCCGCGATCACTCCTGTACCAGGGGATGCCGGTTTCAGCAGTACTTTACCGGCGCCGTATTTTGAAATGATTGCATGTGGAATCGTTCCATTCAGAATTGGAATGTGTACAAGGTTTTTCTTGGCATTCTCGGAGCCTTTTGAGATGGCACTGGTCAATTCGTTCGCCTTGCCCATTCCAATGCCCACATGCCCATTTCCATCACCAACCACAACGATAGCGTTGAAACTGAATCTCCGTCCACCTTTTACTACTTTGGCAACGCGGTTAATATGTACAACTTTTTCTTTTAAATCTAATTCACCGGGATTGACTTTTTCCAAAATGTTCTCCGTCTCCAAATATTGGGTTAAAACTTTAATCCAGCTTCACGGGCGCCTTCAGCAACAGCTTTAACGCGACCGTGATATAAAAAACCATTTCTATCAAAAACGACCTGTTCAATCTTCAGACCCTTGGCCTTTTCTGCCAAACTCTTGCCAATAATTTTTGCTGCTTCAGTTTTGCCTTTTGCTTTGGCAACTTCTGACTTCAGATCTTTCGATTGACTTGATACAGAACAAAGTGTCCGGCTCGATGAATCATCAACGAGCTGAGCGTAAATACTGCGAAGACTTCTAAAAACCACAAGTCGGGGTCTTTCGGATGTACCCGCGATCTTTTTATGAATTCGCTTCTTAATTCGCTTGCGCCTCTCTGTTCTTACAGAGGATTTCTCATTCATACCATTTTTCCCTTGAGACTAAAGTTCTCTATTGAAAATAATGTTTCGTTTTAAGCTGTCGCCTTGCCCGCTTTTCTTTTCACAAACTCGCCATCGTATCGTACACCTTTGCCCTTATAGGGTTCCGGCGGTCTGAAAGAACGGATCTTGGCAGCCACTTGGCCCACCAGTTGCTTTTCAACTCCTTTTATAATTATGGAGTTCGGAGCGGGAACTTCAATAGTAATATCATCCGGTGCTTTAAAATAGATTGGATGAGAATATCCGAGAAGAAGCGCAAGGGTCTTTTCCTTCATTTCAGCACGATATCCGACACCTATAATTTCCAGCTTTTTCTCATACCCGACAGTCAATCCTGTAACCATATTCTGAATAAGACTTCGAGTCAATCCATGCAGTGATCTGTGAAAACCACCATCAGACGGTCTCTCAACCACAACTTCAGTCTCACCAATCTTAATCTTCATGTCAGGATGTACTATTTGTTCCAGTTCGCCTTTGGGGCCTTTTACTGTAACTGTATTTGCTTTATGTTCTACCGAAATTCCCTGGGGAATGGTAATCGGCATTTTTCCTACTCGTGACAATGATAACTCCTTTTCAGACTTACCAGATATAACAAAGCACTTCGCCGCCAACCGAGGCTTGCTTGGCTTTCTTCTCAGTCATCACACCCTTGGGAGTGGTCATGACAGCTATACCCAATCCATTAAGAACACGCGGCAGTTTCTTGACACCGACATATTGCCTTAATCCAGGACGGCTGGCTCGTGAAATGCCCTCAATAATTGGCTTCTTGTCTTTATCATATTTCAGATAAATTCGAATCGTGCCCTGTTTTGAATCTTCAACCGTTGTAAAACTTCGAATATACCCTTCATCCTGAAGGATTTGTGTAACTTTTTTCAGCAGATTGGATGCAGGTATATCCACTTTGCTGTGTCTTGCCATACAGGCATTTCGAATTCGCGTTAAATAATCCGCAATCGGATCGGTCATTGACATGAACGTACTCCTAATTACTATCTATAAATTACCAACTGGATTTCTTTACACCGGGAATTTGTCCCGCGAGTGCCAACTCTCTAAAACAGATTCGGCAAAGGTCAAACTTTCTGAGATAGGCCCGAGGACGACCACATCTTCCGCAACGGCTGTATTCACGAACCTGAAATTTTTGCTTTCTCTGAGATTTTGCGATTAACGCCTTCTTTGCCACTGATTTCTCCTAATCTTTGGTGCTTTTTGGATGCGTTACGCTGCGGCTGATTCTCTTTTTTGAAACGGCATTCCAAACAATTTTAACAATTCGTAGGCTTCTTCGTCTGTATCGGCTGTGGTGACGATGGTGATATTCATCCCACGAATTTTAACGACTTTATCATAATTGATTTCAGGAAAAATAATCTGCTCACGAATACCCATCGTAAAATTGCCACGGCCATCAAATCCTGAATCTTTCACCCCTCGAAAATCGCGGACACGCGGAATTGCCATATTAATCAGACGGTCGAGAAATTCATACATTCTCTCTCGACGCAATGTCACACGGCTACCGATCGGCACACCCTGCCTTAGTTTGAAGTTAGAAATGGATTTTTTAGCCTTTGTCGTAACAGCTTTTTGTCCAGTAATTGTAGTAAGATCCAGAACAGCCCCTTCAAGAAATTTGGCATCCTGAGTGGCTTCGCCCACGCCAATATTCAATGAGATCTTTTCAATTGCAGGAACTTGCATGATATTTTTATATCCGAAGCGTTCTTTCAGCTTCGGAACCATTTCTTTCCTGTATTGTGTAAGCAGCCTTGGTGTCTCTTTCGTCTTGCTCATTTATCTACAATCTCCTATTGATTCCATTTAGGATGCGTTAACCAGCATCTCCTGGCAATTTTTGCAAATCCGCATTTTTTTACCATCTTCAATAACTTTGTGTCCCATCCGGGAAGGAGTGTCACATTTGGGACAGACAACCAGTGCGTTTGAGGCATGGATTGGAGCTTCTTTTTCAAGGATTCCGCCCTGCTGATTCTTCGAATTGGGCCGTGTATGCCGCTTGATAAAGTTGACTCCTTCAACAATAACGCGATTCTGTTTCGGAAACACCTTAAGAACCTTACCTTTGGTTCCCTTGGAATTCCCTGATATTACAAGCACATTGTCATTCTTTACAATCTTCATTACAAATATCTCCGAGATTTATAATACTTCTGGAGCCAAAGATGCGATTTTCATAAACTGTTTTTCCCGCAGTTCTCTGGCCACCGGGCCGAAAATACGGGTTCCCTTTGGCTCATCCTGATCATTAATCAATACAACGGCGTTGTCATCAAAGCGCACATAGGATCCATCTACGCGACCGACTTCTTTTCTCGTGCGGACGATAACGGCTCTGCTCACTTCACCCTTTTTTACACTGCCACCCGGAGCTGCGCTTTTCACCGAGACAACTATAATATCTCCGACACTGCCGTACCTTCTTTTTGATCCGCCAAGCACCTTAATGCACATCACTCTTTTGGCCCCGGTGTTGTCGGCAACATTCAATCTTGTTTGCTGCTGAATCATGATCCCCTCATTCCAATATCGCCGTTATCGGGCTTTTTCCATAATTTCTACAAGACGCCATCTTTTGTGTCTGCTCATGGGGCGTATCTCCATGATACGCACGGTATCTCCCACAGTACATTCATTTTGATCATCATGTGCCATGAGTTTGGAGGTCTTTTTCACATATTTACCATAGAGCGGATGACGTACCCTTCTTTCAATTGACACCGAAATGGTTTTATCCATTTTATTGCTGGTCACTATACCAATAAATGCCTTTTTATTTAAGCGTTCAGCCATTTCATCTTCCTTTTATTTCGCCACTTTGGCGTCTTGTCGAATGTCAAGTTCATACTCACGAATTACTGTTTTCAGTCGAGCGATATCCCTGCGCAAATAACGGATCTGAAGTGGATTGTCTAACTGATGCAATGCCAGTTGGAATCGCATATTGGTCAATTCGTCTTCGGAATCCTGCAAACGGATTTTGAGCTCATCAAGCGGTAATTGCCGCACTTCATCCATCTTTATCATGAAGTCGCTTCTCCTCCATCAACATAAACAAATTTGGTCTTTATCGGAAGTTTGTGTGACGCCAAACGCATGGCCTCTTTGGCAACATCAAAGGGAACACCCTCAAGTTCAAACATGATCCGGCCTGGTTTGACAACTGCCACCCAGTATTCAGGACTTCCTTTACCCTTTCCCATCCGTGTTTCAGCAGCTTTTTGGGTAATGGGTTTGTCGGGGAATATGCGAATCCACAATTTACCGCCTCTTTTCACATGCCGTGTGATAGCAACACGTGCAGATTCTATCTGCCGGCTTGTAATCCATTTGGGTTCGAGCGCTTTCAGTCCATAAGTACCAAAGGATAGGCTTGAACCACGTTGAGCGTTACCACGCATACGGCCGCGCTGAACTTTTCTCCATTTAACCTTTTTCGGCATTAACATTAAAACAAACTCCTACCTGATTTCAGTGGGATTGGTTATAGAATGCTTAATTGCTCCCAATCACCTCTCCTTTACAGATCCATACCTTAACACCAATTGCACCATAAGTCGTTCTTGCGGTTTTTGCCGCGTAGTCAATATCCGCGCGCAATGTGTGAAGCGGGATTCGACCCTCTTTATATTGTTCACGCCGTGCCATCTCTGCACCGCCCAGCCTTCCGGCACAGGCAATTCGAATACCCTCAGCGCCCATGCGCATTGTTGCTGTGATTGCGCGTTTCATCGCTCTTCTGAAAGAGACTTTGGATTCAAGCTGTCTTGCGATATTCTCGGCGACCAGAGCGGCATCCAGTTCGGGCCGCTTGATTTCATGCACATTCACCTGGACTTCCTGAGAAGTCAACCGCTGAAGTTCTTCCTTCAGCTTGTCAACTTCTGAACCCTTTTTCCCGATTACAATACCCGGCCGCGCTGTATGCATTGTCATGGTAATTCGCTTCGGGGTACGTTTGATCTCAATCCTTGAAATGCCTGCATTCGGAAGCCGTTTCTCGATATAATTACGAAGCATTAAATCTTCTTTTAATTTTTTCGAAAATGTCTTCTCGTCAAACCAGAGCGATTGCCATGATTGATTGATACCAAGTCTAAAACCAATCGGGTTTGTCTTTTGTCCCAAAATATTCCTCCAGATTCACTTACGCAACGTTGTCAGAAACGACAACGAATATATGACAAGACCGCTTACGGATGATTGTGGCTCTTCCCATCGGACCGGGATTATACCGACGCATCGTGGGCCCTTCATTCACCTGTATCTCTTTTACAATCAAATGTTCGGGATTCAGTTTTGAAGTGTCATCCTTATTGATCGCATTTGCCACCGCTGACCGTAGTACTTTTTCTACTGGAACTGAACTGTGATTCGGCACAAAGTGCAGCTTATTCAAAGCGTCTTCAACGGATTTGCCCCGAATCAGATCAGCCACCTGACGCACTTTGCGAGGTGATATTCGTATGTATTTGGCTATTGCCCTTGCTGTGACTGCCACTTTCTACTCCTTGCTATGCACGTGTCGTACGGTCAACTTTTTTACCGCCATGCCCTCTAAATGTCCGGGTGATGGAAAACTCACCAAGCTTATGGCCAACCATGTTCTCTGTAATAAAAACGGGAATGAACTTGTTTCCGTTATGGACAGCGATGGTATGACCCACAAATTCTGGGGGTATCGTACATCTTCGTGCCCAGGTTTTAATCACTTTTTTTGTGTTGGAACTGTTTAATGTGTCGACTTTTTTTAACAGTTTCTCATCAATGAATGGGCCTTTTTTTACTGAACGCGCCATTTATAAATCCTCTACTTTCTTCGCTTGACGATATACATGTCAGACTGTTTTTTCTTCTTCCGGGTTTTGTATCCCTTGGTCGGTTTGCCCCAAGGTGTCGTGGGATGTCTACCACCCGAAGAACGGCCCTCGCCACCACCCATAGGATGATCCACTGGATTCATCACCACACCACGCACTTTAGGCCTTCGTCCCAGCCAGCGAGAACGTCCGGCCTTTCCGATAGTAACGTTGGCATGATCCGAGTTTCCTACCTGACCTATAGTTGCCATGCAATCACTTCGGATAATTCGAACCTCGCTGGATGGCAGTTTAACCTGGGCATGTTTTCCCTCTTTTGCCATTAATTGCGCAGATGTCCCTGCTCCACGAACCAGCTGACCGCCATGACCCGGTTTCAATTCAATGTTGTGAATCGCTGTACCGAGCGGGATATTCTGCAGCGGAAGAACGTTCCCTACTTTAATCTCTGAGCCCTCACCTGACATGAGTTGCTCACCCACCTGAATTCCTTCAGGAGCCAGAATATAACGCTTCTCACCATCGAAATAATGAAGAAGAGCAATATTGGCTGACCTGTTCGGATCATATTCGATGGCAGCTACTTTTGCAGGTATACCGAATTTCTCCCGTCTGAAATCAACGATCCGATAATGCCGCTTGTGCCCACCACCACGACGGCGAACTGTAATGCGCCCATTGCTGTTTCGTCCCGCTCTTTTCGGGTTCGGCAGCAGCAATGATTTTTCAGGCGTCGTTTTTGTAATTTCATCAAACGTCAACACCGATTTAAATCGCTGTGAAGGTGTAGTTGGTCTAAAACTTTTAATCGGCATACGAACTATTTCCCTTCAAAGAAGTCAATACTAAATCCTTCTTTCAATGTTACAATGGCCTTTTTCCAATCGGAACGCCGTCCTTCATGCTTTCCCATTCGTTTCAGCTTTCCCTTCATCTGAATAGTGGCCACCTTTTTAACTTTCACATCAAATTTGATCTCAACCGCTTTCTGAATTTCGATTTTATTTGCCGCGCGGTCTACAACAAATGCCACTTTATTTTCTTCATCCTGAAGATTTGAAATCTTCTCGGTGATGAGCGGCTCAATGATTATGCGTCGGTCTCCCTTCACGTCCCTAATACCCCTTGTATTTTTGTGATTGCGCCTTTTTGAATGAGCAATACTTTTGCCCTTACTACATCTTGCGTTGAGAAAGAATCTGCCCCTCTGACACACAGTTTTGGGATATTACGCCCCGAAAGCCACAGATTCCGGCTGCCTTCTGCGGTTAAAAGTAACACGTTCTTTTCGGTTAACTCAAACGCACTCAGGATATCATGGACCTGTTTTGTCTTGGGAGCTTCAAACTGAAAATCTTCCACGAGCCGAATGTTGTTCTCTTTGGCCCTGTAGGAGAGAGCAGATTTTCTGGCTAACTTTTTCAGTTTCTTAGGCAGATCCATATGATAATCTCTCGGAGAAGGACCAAAAGCACGCCCGCCGCCAACCCATAGAGGTGAGCGAATTGTACCGGCACGTGCAGTGCCTCTACCCTTCTGACGCCATGGTTTTCTTCCACCACCTCTGACATCAGAGCGGTTTTTCGCTTTTGAGGTTCCCTGGCGATTATTTTTTTGTTCTGCAGTAACTGCCTGCCAGATTGCGTGATCGTTCGGGTCCACACCGAAAATATCGGCTGGCAGATTCTCTTTTACGCCTGTTGGCGTTCCGTCAATTTTATATACATCAAGCTTCACAGTGACACCCATTTCATCTTTATTTACAAGCGAATCTCGACAATACTGTTTCGAGCGCCTGGTATGCTGCCCTCGACCAATAATAAATTTTTCTCAGGTATAACCTTCAATACACGTAAATGGCGAAGGGTGATTCGATCTGTTCCGAATCGTCCGCCCATTTTCATCCCTTTAAACACACGTTTTGGATATGCGGATTGTCCGATGGATCCCGGTGCGCGGAGACGGTCAGACTGTCCGTGAGATTTGGGACCGCCGGCAAAATTATAACGTTTTACAACACCGGCAAAACCTTTACCCTTGCTCGTTCCACTGACATTGACACGATCACCCACTGAGAAAAGATCAACACCCAACTCATCACCTTCTTTGACCTCTCCATCGAAATCACGAAATTCTTTCAATATTTTTTGGGGACCTAATCCCGCCTTTTTAAAATGGCCCAAAAGCGGCTTGGTCATACGTTTTTCAATTTGATCTTGGAAACCCAATTGAACAGCGCTGTATCCATCTCTTTCTTTGGTTTTCACCTGAACCACTTTACATGGACCGGCTTCAATCACCGTCGCAGATGCGGGCCTCCCGCTTTTGTCGAAAAAGCGTGTCATCCCTATTTTTTTACCCAGTAAACCTTGCATTAAACTCTCCAGCCAATTCTGTCATACTTTGATTTCAACATCCACACCCGCTGGCAATTCCAGCTTCATCAATGCATCCACTGTTTTCGGGGATGCGTTCAGAATATCAATCAACCGCTTATGGATCCGTGTTTCAAATTGTTCTCTCGATTTTTTATCCACATGTGGCGACCGTAGCACCGTGTAGACGGAGCGTTTGACCGGCAGGGGGATCGGACCGGAAATCGCGGCTCCGGTCGTTTTCGCTGTTTTTACAATTCGCTCAGTCGACTTATCGATCAGTGTATGATCATATGCTTTGAGCTTGATTCGGATTGTTTGTCCTGCCAATGCGAGTCTCCTGTCTTCACTATTCTAAAATTTTACCAACCACACCGGCACCCACTGTCCGGCCACCTTCACGGATCGCAAACCGAAGTCCCTCTTCCATCGCGATCGGTTCGATCAATTCAACCTTGATCGTGATGTTATCGCCAGGCATAATCATTTCTACGCCTTCGGGAAGGATGATCGCTCCGGTCACATCTGTTGTTCGGAAGTAGAACTGGGGACGGTAACCCGCAAAAAACGGCGTGTGACGTCCACCTTCTTCTTTTTTGAGGACATATACTTGACCCTCAAATTTCGTGTGAGGTGTGATGCTGCCGGGTTTGGCCACAACCATACCGCGGCGCAGTTTCTCTTTGTCAATTCCGCGGAGAAGCAGGCCCACATTGTCTCCAGCCTGTCCTTCATCCAATATCTTGCGGAACATCT
>JABMRT010000037.1 GCA_013202295.1 Candidatus Zhuqueibacterota bacterium | reverse complement strand
GTATGTCATGACTGGTCCAAAAAGGGATCCGCCACAGAATTTACGGAAGAGGATTGGTTTCTAACAATGTCCAAGACCCTATACATGGAAGAGATTGTTACGAAACACAGCGCGATTATGGATCAATATGACCCGGATAAAACGATTGCAATGGCAGTGGATGAATGGGGCAACTGGCATGATGTTGAGCCAGGCACCAATCCGGGATTTCTCTTTCAGCAGAACTCACTCCGGGATGCACTGGTCGCGGGGATCAATCTCAATATCTTTAACAATCACGCTGACCGCGTTCGCATGGCCAATATCGCACAGGTCGTGAATGTGCTTCAATCCATGGTGCTCACGCAGGATGATCAAATGGTGCGCACACCGACCTGGCATGTGTTTAAAATGTTCAAGGTGCATCATGATGCCACTTTGTTTCCGGTTGCTTTCGAATCCCCGGTTTATACGCATGGTGATGAGAGCATTCCGGCAGTCACTGCTTCCGCTTCCAAGGATGCGAATGGAGCAATTCACATGACAGTGACCAATGCGGATCCGAAACGGTTTCAAACGATCTCATGCAAGCTCGTAGGTGTGAAGTCCCAAACCGTTGAAGGACAGATTATCACCGCGAATGAGATCAATGCATATAACGCCTTTGGAGAAGCGGAATCCATTTTTATTCAGCCATTTCCAGGCGCGCGGATTCAGGAGGATCAGGTTGTGATTCAATTGCCGCCCAAGTCGGTAGTAATGGTGTCTATGAGATAATAGTAGAGTTCATTGAAACAATTTATTAATAGTACTTGTTAAAAAAAGCCCTGTGAAATGAATGAATCACAGGGCTTTTTACTTGATACTGCAATATTCTATTTCAGTAAAAGCATCCTTCGTGTGAGCTTGGTCTGACCATTGATTTCCAACCGATACAAATAAATTCCACTCGATACGGACTGACCATTCCGGTCTTTGCTGTTCCACATCACAGTATGAACACCCGCCGTTTGATTTTTATTGATGAGTGTCACCACTTCACGACCCAGCGTATCAAAAACTCTGAGTCTGACTTTTAAAGCATCCGGTATAGAATATTGGATTGATGTGACCGGATTGAATGGATTGGGATAGTTTTGACTGAGGATAAAATGTTCCGCCTGGATGTCTACTTCAGAATCCGGATTGATTCCAGTGGGTGTGTTCTGTCTGTCCCGGATTACCAGTGTACTGAAATGAATGACATCCGCATAAATCTTGTTGGTCACACTGTCCACAATAATATTTTCAATCCCCACGCCATCATAACCCCCATCATCATCCATGAAGAACAGCCCTAGATCAGCCGGAGTGATTCCCAGACTGTCCATGAAGTCTTCTTTAAACGGAATGGCTACAGTCAATGGCGTATCAAAGTAATAGGGCTCGGCCACACTGTCGCCTACCATCACGAGGAAACGAACTCCCACAAAGCTTGAATCCTCGAACGAAACGAATTCACTATCCGTTTCTGCCGTATTGGGCAGAAGAATGTGTATGGTGATGTCTTCGTGCAGACAGCCGGGCGGGAAATAGAGAAAACCGCCATTCAAGATGCTTAAAGGATAGGGCAGTCCACCGATGTCATAGTCCTGTCCTTCCAGCACAATTTTTGGAGGAAGCACGTGACCATCGGGCATGACCCTTGAAATCTGAATCTGATTTTGCACACCATCGCCGGCGCTCGGATCGAAAGCTGTGACCCGCACCGTGGATTCAAAAGTATCCAGTCTTGCCCAGATGAGTGCCACACCTGGATTCTGTACATCCAGCAGCCCATCCTGGGAGATGGTTCCAATCGAATTGCTTTCGATGCTCCATTCAGCGGTTGTATCTCTGTAAACCTTCCCTTTGACGCGAAACTTCACGGTAAACTGGATCTGACTGCCGATTTCCACGGTTGTATCTGAAGGTGAAATAATCAACCGATTGCCGTCGTCATCGTCTGCGTCGACTGGCTTAACATGAACATTTGTTTCATCTATGAAATCACCCACCTGGGCTATGATCCGACCACGGCCCTCCTGATCTGCAAAGAAGAGACTGTTTTCAGGATTTTGAAAATGGCCCAGATAGGTTGGATCCACGGACCAGAGAATGGTTGTGTCCACTTCCGTGTCGTTTGAATCGACAAAGACGGCCACCAACTGGACGGAATCACCTTCGGCCACTTCAATATCTTCAGTAACGATTTCCAATCGTGGCAGATCTTTTGGATCGTCCACGTCCTCTTCATCGCCCTCAATGTTCACATGCACCGAATCCTTGACGCCACTTCTGTGCTTTGCGATGATTTTTCCTCTTCCCGCGTATTCGGCTGTGAATACGCCGTTCTCGTCAAAGTCACCCATATATCCGGGAACCACAAACCATCGGATGTGTACATCTTCCACATCGCCGATATAGTTATAGTAGACCGCGGTCATCTGTACTGTGTCGCCAATGAGAAGATCCGAATCTCCGTTCTCAATTTCAATACACGGATAGATGTCGTCCGGATCGGGGTCGACTACAGTGACTTCTACAGAATCCTCTAGATTATATGTTCTTGCATAAATCCATCCGGTGCCCGGCCGTTTCGCCGTGAAAACAGCGCTGGTATCAAAATTCCCAAGAGAGCCGGGATTGACATGCCAGTGAAATTCTGCTTCCTCGACATCTCCCTCTTCGTTGAAATAAAGTGCTTCTAACTGAACCGTTTCATAGACATCCAGGGTGATGGGGCCATTGATAATTTTGATATGTTCAAGGCCCTCTTCTGGGCCTTCTACAGTGACTTCTACAGAATCCTTAAGTTTATTCGTTGTTGCATAAATCCATCCGGTGCCCGGTCGTCCGGTCGTGAAAAGAGCGCTGGAATCGATATTCCCAAGAGAACCTGGCTTGACCTGCCAGCGGATATTGGCCTGTTCTGTTTCGCCCTCTTCATTTACATAGAGCACTTCCAGCTGGGCGGTTTCTCCCATTTCCAGATTTATGGGGCCATTGATAATATCGAGGCTTTCAATGCCCTCTTCAGGACCCTCTACAGTGACTTCCACAGAATCCGTGAGATTCTGTTTTTTTGCATAAATCCATCCGGTGCCCGATTGCCCGGCCGTAAAAAGACCTATTTTGCTAATTCTTCCTAGAGTATTTGGCTTGACCTGCCATCGGATATTGGCCTGCTCTGTTTCGCCATCTTCATTTACATAGATCGCTTCCAATTGGGCAGTTTCTCCGATCTCAAGGTTTAATGGATCATTCAAGATCTCAATTCGGGACTGTCCGAATAATAGTCCTGAAAAGAGGATTACTGCCAGGAATTGGCAGCAGACGCTAAAATATCTTTGCCGGGTCATTGTGCTTCTCCTCTAGATGTTTTTCCTGAGTGCAGTTCTGATTGAGTTTTATTGACTTTTTGTAAAGCATGTTTGAGAAAAGCGGCAAGAATTGCACCTATTAAAATGTTGTTTTTATTTTGATTGATTTTAAAAAAGTTAAGTCATTCATTGGAAATTTGCGATGATATGATTTGTGATAAAATTTTCCGGGCGCTCTGTAAAATATGCCGATTTTTGTCCATAGTTTAATGACGGGATCTTTAAATTTTGGTTTTAAGCTTGTAAGTCAAATAAATTTTTCGTATTCGAATGGTGATTTTCAAACGTCCAAGTCAAAGATTACGACCAGTTGTCGAATTCCGATTGTTTTCGATTCGGATTCTTCTTACTTTCAGTTGCCAAATTACTCTTCCTCCAGCCAGACAATTCAGATCAAGGGAGGTTATTCATGTGCAAGTTGAGATATGTATTTTCCGTGATGTTGATTCTTGTTTTTAGCTCCTGTTCCCGAAATGTGTATGAAGTCATGTATCCGACCCTTCAGGATGGCAAGTACGATTCAGAGTTCCCTTATCGGGCCTGCTCCGATGAGTTGAATACGATTTCCAAATCGATGATCAAGGTCATGTGCATGACTCAGTATCAATCCTACATTTTCAATGATGAGCGTTTGACTGCTGATGAGATCACGTCCGAAGTACTTCGATCGGCAGATTATGTACAGTATTTCAGCAAAAACACTATTGGTACCGGTACCATCATTTATCAGCAGCCCTCACGCATCGCGATCCTGACCTGTTATCACATCTTTGATCGGCCTGATACCCTCATTTATTATTTTTCTGATACGGACAGCACGAAAGATCGTTATGTCCGCAGTGTTTCCATAAAAAGGCGACAACAAGATATTGCCCCTGAATTATTCAAAGCACAGGAAGATTATCTCGAATTTCTCTTGTTTGATAAGGATCTGGATGTAGCGATTTTATCCAAAGAATTCGAAATGGGGGAGAGTCCCCTGGCTATTCAGGCATTGCCACATCCCTTTGGAAAAGCGAAGGAGCTGGAGTGGGGGTCGTTTGTCTACCTTTTTGGATATCCCAAAGGAATCAAAGCCTTAACCAAAGGAATTGTCAGCCAGCCTGAATACCGAAAAGATGCGTTTCTTATTGATGCGTCTTTTAATCGCGGGATGAGCGGTGGGGTTGTACTGGCCATTCGCGACGGAGTGCCGAATTTTGAACTGGTGGGTATGGCTACCTCAGCCTTCACGGATACCGATGATTTGCTCGTTCCACACGAACAGTATAAATCAGATCCCAGAATACCTTACACAGGTGATATCTATATGAACACGATGAAACGAATTAATTACGGGCTAAGCATTGTGATCACTTCAGAGACGATCCTAGAACTCATTGCAGCCGAACAGGGGGAACTCTTCAGGAAGGGATATGATTTTTCGTTTCTGTTTGAGCAGGATACAACACAGAGGTGATGTTCAGAAAAGTAACGATGAGCGGTAAGTTGTTAGAATTAGGAAAGCCCGCAAGTCAATGACTTGCGGGCTTTCTTTTGATTATCCGAGTTTTCGGAGGGAAATATTCATCCATTAATCCAAATTCGGATTGCCGTTTCTTTCGTTCTGTGTGATCGGCAGATACATCCACAATCCATCGTCCAGATGCCAGGTACCATATTCATCATCGAAACGCCGCTGGTCAACGAGCCGCTGGCCGGTGGTCAGCAGTTCTTTGTCCCGTTCGACAATGATGGTTTCCATGTCCACGTTACCCAGAGGATCGATTCCATGAGAATCGCGTACCTGATTGACCAATCCAACCGGGTCGCCGCTTCCAGCACCGCGCAGGGCGCATTCGGCCTCGATTAGTGCCATCTCCTGCCAGGTTAACCAGTTGATGGGTGAGCTTTTCTCCTGGTACAGATCCTGACGATAATAGATATTGGTAGTATCCAAACCCTGGATTTCGACCAGCGGAATTCGGTTGGCCTCATTCGGATCAGCTACCACGTAATCGTGAAATCTTGCATCCGGTACGAATTGGATCCTTGATTTTCCGAAAACATGCCAGTAATTGTCCGTCTGATCGCTGTATAACGCTTCAAGGCCGGGATCCCCTTCCTGAAGGCCTACGGCCGCTTTTGCAGCCGCATTCGAATAATCGCCCAGATATAAATACAGGCGGGCCATCAGTGAATTTACCAAACTGGTTTCCCAGTCATCCGACGCATTAAGCAACGCGGTTTCGCATTTTTCTAAGGCCAGAGCATACATTTCATCCGAGGGGATGAACGGCCCTGCATCAATGGTGCCGCCACCTTCTTCTTCGGTCAATCCGAAATAGGATGCGTAATAGGAGCGCCCTACTGCACCGTAAAAGCTTCCCCAGTAGATCGCTTCCGCCTTCTTGGCCTGATCTGTAAATGTGATACGATTGGATGCCCGATCCACAAGATCGTCCGCAAAGAACCGAAGTTCACCGACTGCATCCAATTGAGATTGAATCGAGTTGTTGTCCAAGGTGATCACACCCACATCAATGTCATAATATTGCGGGTAAGAAGCACCAGGCAGATCGAAGCTGAAAAACAGTTCATCTGATAACAGGCCCGTCAGAATGGTCATGATATCCGTTGTTGAAGAAAAACGGGCCCTCACACCATCAATCATAAAATCGACCTGGCTTTCATTGTCCAGTTGTGAATCTTCGATCTTATCAATCAGAGGTTCGACCCCGTTGACCCAGTCTTCACAGGCCGTCCATAGCATCATAAGAGATATTATGATGCTGATAAAAATCCATTGTCTCTTCATAAGTCCGTCCTCCCTCTTTATAAGGAAATCCGCAGCCAAAGGTTATAGACAGTTGGATGCATGAGTGTTAAGAAATCCAGGCCGCGTGCCAGACTTCGGCTGCCATCACCCATTACCACAGGATCTGCACCGGAGTATTTTGTTGTGGTCCACAAATTTCGGCCGGATACACCGATCACCAGATCGTTTACAAGAGGTGAATGATAGACCTTGGATAGTAAATCATTCAGTCTATAGCTGACGCTGATTTCTTCAAGCTTTAAGTAATCGGCTTGCTCGATAAAGTTCGAGTTGTAGAACCAATGCAGTTTCACGTGTTCTTCAGCAGCCGCTTTATAAGCCGCTGAGCCGACTTCCAGCGGTGCCAGCTCCACATTGTCGTAATCGTCCAGACCGAGTAATTCCTGAAGTTCCCGCCAGCGCTGATGGTTGTCACCAAAATAAATCGCGAATTGTTTGGTGTTGTTATACATCCAGTAGTCGAGTGCCCAGCTGGTCAAGAGTGAGACATCGAGATTCTTGAACAGTTTCATATGAACTCGGAATGATCCCGTGTATTCGGGGATTGGATTGCCGATGTAAACGCGGTCATTTGATAAAATGGCATCGCCCCAGTAGGAACCGTCGTCATCGAATTGCGCACCCAGCACTTTTTCTGCATAGAATCCATACTTGGGCAGACCTTCTATGATCACATTGACGGCGTTTGATCCGTCAAAGATCGGTTGGGCCCCACCCAGATCCTCCACTTCATTTTTCTGATAATTGTTGATCAGACTGAGATCCAGTTGTACATTTTGTGTCTGAAGAGGCCGCGCCTGAATGAGGGACTCCAGACCCCAACCCTTGCTCTTGCCAATATTGAAAGGTACTTCTGACGCGGTTTTTCCGGTTGAAGGTGCGTTTTCAAAAGCGACAATAGAGTTGACTGCATTCATTTTATAGTAAGTAAGTTCGAATGCATAATTATTCCAGATCTCTGATTCGAATCCCAGCTCAAGTTCCTTGATTCGCTCGGGTTCGATCTTGGCATTGCCGATGGCATCCAGAACGGCACCCACACCATAACCAGACTGCTCTGCTTTCCAGAACAGCGCGACTCCATCGAGATAGGTGGGAAGCACTCCGGTTTCACCGTAGGCCGCGCGCAGTTTCATCAGGTTGAACATTTTGGGGAACCATTTGTACTGATCCATCCGGAGAGCGAAGCTTGCACCCGGATAGAGAATACTCGGCGCCTGAATGCCCACGACACTGGCGTAATCTTTACGAAGCATGGCAGTTAAGAAATACTGGTTCTTGTAGTTGAATTTTTGCTCCGTGAATATACCGGCCTGACGCTCGTTCCGGGATTGTTCGAAATTGTCTGTCAGTATACCACCGGCATCGATATTGGTTACGAGTTCGGTTACAAATTCTTCTTTGGCTTCGTAAAAATTATGCAGATACCGGTCAAACACCTGAGATCCAACCACAGAGGTTATGGTCAAGCCAGTCACAGGTTTAAACTTGTATTGTGCATTCAAATCATAGGTATACTGTTTGTTCTTCCGATAATAGAGAACCTTTTCACCGGCCGGATAGAGCAGATAGTACATGTTGGCCGGGAAGAGTTCCATGGACCGATAATCGCCTTCATCCAGACCGATACTTGCTTTCAACTGAAGGTTGGTGATTGGATTATATTCGGCTTGGAAAGAACCAATATACCGGTTATTTTCCGTCTTGTGTTGTACCGCTTTGATCGACTCAAGCGGTGTCAGAATATAGGTCGGATAGGTGAGAAAAGTATTGCCGAGATAGCCAAAAATATTATTATCATTGGGCGGCAACTGAATTTCATTCATTGTGTAGCTGGTGCTCATACGCATGACGAATTTATCCGAAGGATATACATCCACATTGGCTCGGACAGTTTTTCGATCCATCATGTTGGTGGGCAGAATGCCCCCCTCTTTCCTCCGGTCCAGACTGACATAATATTTCATCAATCCGGTTCCGCCGTACAAGCTGAGCGAATTCTGCTGAATGATACCGTCCTGGAACACATCGTTTAAATCCTTGTAGGAAAGATATTGATCATCTTTCGAGAATTTATAGGAAGGTTTGTTGTACCCGGTTACCATTTTGTAGTCCAGAGAAAGCCCTTTGGCTTTTCCAGGAACCATTTGTCCCCGCTTTGTTGTGATGAGAACCACACCATTGGAACCGTTTGTTCCATACGATGCAGCACCAGCCGGTCCTTTCAGAATTTCTACGCTCTCTATATCTTCAGGATTGATATCTGCCATTGTGGATATTCCCTGTCCACCCAGGGCAATCATGATCAATTCCTCGTTGTCCACACGAACACCGTCCACATAAACAACGGGTTGCTCATCACCGTTTAATCCACCGGTGGCCCGCATATTGAATCTGTATCCACCGCCGATTGTACCTGAAGCTGACTGTACTGACACGCCGGGTATCTTGCCATTGACCATTTCAGAAAGATCCTGATAGGTATTGGTCACTGTGAGCTCCGATGCCTGTACGCGTGCTACAGAGATTTCTGCGATGTCTTTTGATGTGCTTGATGCGATACCTGTGACGACAACAGCCTCGCCGCGAAAAATATCTTCCTCCAATGCTATAGAGAGGGCGGATACATTATCGCCAGGTGTCAATGTCAGTTCCTTTGTTTTATATCCCATGTAGCTTACCAAGATCTGGAAAGACGTTTCGGTTTCATATGTGAATGCGAATCGACCGTCCAGGCCTGATGCGGCTCCTATCGCGGATCCTTTGACAAGAATATTTGCACCAGGCAGGATGTCTCCTGTTGCAGCGTCATTGACCACACCGCCGATCTCAAGTTTGGCTGCCATGAGAGGCAAACTGAGGCATAAAATGAGAATGCTAATCAGAATTTTGCTTCTCTTCATCTCTTCCTCCGAGATTTTGACATGATTTTAGTCAGTGAAATGCTGGAAACGTTCATGAAAAATCAATTCGAATAGTGCGTGTGTCCTCATAATCTCCCTCCTTTCTTTTGCAGATTTAATCAGTTATGATGGTTTACATGGATAAAATTATAATAATAGATCCCAACCTCGTTGAAATGGATACACCACCTTCGAAAACCATTTCAGTGAATTTATATCGGATTGCAACTGTTTGATTAATACTGAGTGATAATATGATAAAATCCGTTTTATTGATGAATAAATAATCGATAAATGGTGGAATGAAGCGTTAAGAGGTGGAACCGGCGGGTTGAACTTTGAAAATTATTCTCCCTCGAATATTTCCATCTTTGAATAAAATTAGAGTTTGTTTGATTGAATGTACGTTCAGCGATCCAATTGACCGCTTATCGATCTATTTTACCGTTGACAAGGAACATTTCTTTATTTACTATGGAATATCTTAATTTATATGTGTTAAGATATCTTTATAAAGCGTCCTATCAGCCTCAATCATGAAGCAAATTCTGACGATAAGTCAGTACCAAGGGGGCGGGCGTATTGAGGCAATTTGAACTTGAGTTTCCGAATCGAATCCACATGTGATTTACATCCTTGAAAGAGACAAAACACTGGGTGATCCGGCTGATGACATCTGAAATCAAGCAGACGCATATCGTTTCACTGGATACATATCAAATCCAAAATCAACGTATTTATACCATTCAATTCTGCGAAGACATCTGCTCTGATTGTCAAAGTTTTGGTATGAAGGCCCTTTTTATCAATATTGACGGGCATTCACACCATTACGGATGCAGGGATTGTGCAACATTTTTCACATTATCCGAAACAGAAAGTGATGTGGGCCGTAAATTAAATAGCTAGATTATTTGAATTCCAAAATAGAGCGCAGTCTTCATTGAGGTAATCATGCGTCAAAAAACTCGAGATACGCTGCACAACTTTTTTCATCGAATCACAGACAAACGCGTTCTCTTTTGGATTCTTAATGGAGCCTACTGGATTACTTACTGGCTGTATATCTGCCTCATCCATGCCTGGGTTCGAAATTTCCCGCCGAAGATTCTTTTCTGGTGTTCACTTATTGCCTCAACCGGATTCATCCTATGTGTTTTCATGAGGTATGTGTTCAAGCATTTGAATATTGCATCTTATCGGCTTATCTCAATTTTCATTGTCACGGTTATTGTGACCACAGTGACAGCGAATCTCTGGTATGGTTTTGATCTGCTCCTCGATCAGCTTTTGAAAAGTCCGGACAGTCCCGTGGCCTCAGTGACTTTCAGAAATTATCTCACATTCACATTTTACTGGCAGCTCCTGCTGATTGCATGGAGTGTGTTTTACTTTGTGGTTAAATTCTGGATGGCCTGGAATGAACAGAAACGCAGAACAGAAAAGGCCGATTTACTTGAAAAGCGATCGCAGCTGCAGATGTTGCGTTATCAGTTGAATCCTCATTTTCTATTTAATGCGCTAAACTCTGTCCGCGCTTTGGTCGATGAAGATGAACGAAATGCTAAAGTGATGATTACGGAGTTGTCAGAATTTCTTCGCTATACCCTAATGGTCATATGCAAAATGAAAGTGCACCCCTTTTTGTGAGTTTTTGTTTAGTACGTTCGTTAATACAGAAGTCTGTTTTTATTAACTCTTTTAGAGATTCATCTTGTTCTATTGAAACCGTTAGAGTCTCTGTGAGAAGGTTCCATTCAGCAATGACAAAGAAGTTGATGTAAGGGGACGGAAGTTTTACCTCCTCGTTTAGAACATCAATGAAGCCGTGTCCTGGGGAACTGTCGCTCTCTCGTACTTGACGCAAAAAATAGACACGCGGGATGAAGTTCTTTCGGTTTTTGGAGTATTCAGGATGTTTGTATGACGAGTAACGAAGAGACGATTCGTTGAACCATTGCAGTTGGCAATCAACATCTTCGAGTGATTCAAATGAACGCCTGTTCCAGAAGTGGCGGGCGAAGACGCTGTTGTTGCCTTCAATGGACGCTTGCGAAAAAGGACGTCTGGGAACAGCGAAAACCGGACAGACTTGTTGCTCCAACAGATAAAGCATGGTTTTGCTTAATGAGCGTTTCCCTGAGAGGCTTCCGATGAAAGTGGCTGCATTATCCACCTTAAGTACGTCAGGCACTTCAAAACGACCAAAGAAACGTTCACAGGCGTCAATGAAGGTATCTGCAGTTAATGCATCAATACGCTCAAAATAACGCATACGAGGGGCTTTCTTGGCCGAAAAACCGACAAAGTGGAGCGGAACACTGCTTCCCTTCAAGTAACGTCGTACAATGAAGTCTGATTCTATAACTCTGCTTCCAAGAGCACCCTCATAGATTGTCTTCTCTGGATAGCAGAGATAGCGGGCAGCGCCCTTTTTACGAGATGTTTTATTTGGCTTTGACAGACCTAAATCTTTCATGATTTGGCCAATGGTTCTAAGCGGAGGAACCTGCTCATCAGGGTAACGTTGACGCCACTTTAGAGCAATAGCAGTGGCTCCATGAAAAAACTCAGCCGGATCTTTCTTGAGAAGATCATAGATCTCAAGAATGCGGTGTTCAGTCTCAGACGTCCACCTACGACGCTGACCTGAAGGCCAGCCACGATGATCAATCGTGATATCCTGATCAGGAGTCTGAGTCCATTTGATGACAAAATGTTTACTGACACCGAGTTGCTTCATGATTCTGTTTTTGCTCCAACCGGCGTTAAAGTAAAGCCGATTGACGTGTTTGCGGATTTGGATAAGCTTTTTTTCAGCATCACAATCTTTGCAGTTAAAGGTACAATGAATCGATGAAAATAAACAATATTCCTGAACCATGCAAGCCCCTTTGGGGGTGCACGTTTATTTTGCCATCAACCACTATTCACTATAATAT
>JABMRT010000036.1 GCA_013202295.1 Candidatus Zhuqueibacterota bacterium | reverse complement strand
GTGGTAGATTTGATTATAGTAATCAGTAATATCAGCAATGACAACCCAAAATATATTTTTATTATTCGCTTTATCGAGAGAAGTTTTCCAGAATTCATGCCAATTACTTGTCTGTCCATAAAACCTACCATCAGGTTGAGGATCAAACCGATAAGAAAAAACACAATTGTCTTCTTTTGGGATTCTAGCTTTTTCTATCTTATTCCCATGCTGTTTTATAAGTGCTGCTAAAATCAAACTATCAAGAGGATGAAGCTGTGTTGCACTTCGAAAAGTTGTTTTTTCTTTGGGAACAACAAACCTTCTGCCTCCATCCCATATATAGTTTGTCAAATCAAGCTTTGCAAGTAGTGGGAGTATTGTGTCCCAGTTATATTTTATAGCATTTATTTCAAATGGAATCGGAAATAAATCCGTATCGCCTTCCTTTAAAAGGTGTTTTAAAGCCCAGTTATAAGTTGATTTTGGAAGTCTTATCATATTATTTTAACTTCATTTTAATAGACATATAACATAGTATTAACGACCTAATTGGGGAATTCCTTATGTTGGTATATAAGCAACTAAATGGTTTTATACAACAATATATTTCATAAATGTATTATATCATAAATACTAGAAATGTGTTATATCATACATTTTCACTTAAATTCACAATTCTGTTTTCCAAATCAAGAGCTTGTACCTGATGGTAAGGTAATTCCCATAATTTTATTACACGGTTCCATTTTCCTCCGGCTGCCCGAACAAGTCTGCCAAGATCGGGTTCACCATATTTAATTTTTATCAACATCATTTTATTGGGTGGTATATATTTATGACTATTTATCCAGGGCCTGCGTTCAACGACAAGTTCAACTGTCTTCAAGCACTGTCTCTTTTCCAAATCATATCGGTATCTGACGCAAAATAGTTTATCGCCATATTTTTTCAATAGACTTTTTGTTCCGTTTTCTCCTGGTGTGAGTGTACGCACACGTTTCATGATTACAACCTGTCCGCGGGGCTGGTTACGGCCAGTCCGCCTTTATTCAGTACATGGGTATAGATCATAGTTGTTTTCACATCCTTGTGACCGAGCAGTTCTTGTACGGTTCTGATATCATATCCATCCGCCAGAAGATGGGTTGCGAAACTATGTCGGAAGGTATGGCAGGAGACGTGTTTGGTGATATTGGTCTTTTTAAGGGCCGTTTTGACTGCCTTTCGCATCAGTGTATCATACAAATGGTGTCTCCTTTGAATACCTGATCTGGGATCAACCGAAATTCTGTGTGCGGGAAATATGTATTGCCATTTCCATTCTTTTTCTGCGTGAGGATATTTTCTGGCAAGGGCAAAGGGGAGTTCAACACTTCCAAATCCGTTTTGAAGATCGTTTGCGTGTTGTTTGTGGACCTGTTCTAAATGCTTCTTTAATTGCGGGATGATGCCATTTGGAAGTGGTACAACACGATCCTTATCGCCTTTGCCGCTTTTTATGGTAATTTGGTTATAATCAAAATCAATGTCTTTCACACGCAACCGCAGACATTCCATGCGCCTTAAACCTGCGCCATACATGAGCATCGCTAAAATCCAGTGAACCCCTTTCAGTTGTTTCATTAATTCAGCCACTTCCTTTTTGGAGAACACTACAGGTATTCTTTTGGATTTTTTGGCCCACACCAGATTGAATGTACCCAAATCGATTTTAAGCACTTCTTTATATAAAAACACAATGGCACAAAGGGCCTGGTTCAGAGTGCTGGCGGATACTTTTCGAATAGTCGCAAGGTAACTAAGGAATTGTGAGATTTCAGATTCATTTAAATCTCTGGGATGTATTTTATTATGAAAACAGATATAGCGGTAAATCCACTGTATGTAGGTTTTCTCAGTTGATGCGCTGTAATGTCGTACACGCAAAGCACGACGCACCTGATCCAGCAATTTGGGAAATTGGATCTCTGTTGCTACTGCAGATTCCAAACACGCCTCCATCCATGAGGGATTCTGATGTAGCGCAAATGATGTGAGAAAGATTACTCAATAGATACAGATTGATTCCAGGATACGAAAAAAGAATTGTAAAATCAATAAAAAAGTGCAATGGGGTGAAAGCTATCCAAATGCTTTCAATGGCATAGTCATTGCTTTCCATAAATACATGATACTATATGAAATCCAATAGAGAAAAACGAGTGTAATTCCTCTCAAACCAATCCATTTTTTGACATAGAGAAATCAACTTGATATTCCACCATTTCATTTTAAATCGTTTTCATAATTCAACACCAAATTGGAGCCTGTCATGAAAAGGAATTACAGCGTAAGTAGAATGATTCAGTGCATTATTATATTGTTCATTTTGCTGCAAGTGAAAAATGCTGTTGCTGAAGATCCACCTCTCTTTCATAAGGGTATGATTTACATCAAACTCAAACAAGGAGATGTTTCACTGGGATTGCAAAAAGCAGGGACAAGGCTGGGGATCATGTCCCTGGATCAGCGATTCAGGGAAACGAATGTCACACGGTATAAAAAGACCTTTAAACATCGCCCAATACCTCAAGGATCTGATCTGCCTGATTTGTCACGGATTTATACAATTTATTTTCCGGAAGATGTGGATGTGCAAGAAATGGTTGACAAATTTTCGGAAGATCCGAATGTGGAATATGTAGAACCGGTTACAGTCGATTATTATAATGATATCCCTAATGATTCATCATATCAGGATCTCGACCATCTTGCATATATACAAGCAGAGGAAGCCTGGGATATTCACAAAGGTGAACTGGGTGACAGCACAGTTATTGTTGGCATTATTGATGGTGGTGCCGATTGGAGTCATCCTGATTTGCAGGACAATGTCTGGCAGAATCCGGGAGAAGATGCGGACGGGGACGGACATACACTTGAATGGATTGACAGCACATGGGTTTTTGATCCGGGTGACGAGAACGGGATTGATGATGATCAAAATGGTTATGTAGATGATTTCATTGGTTGGAATTTTTGTTCTGATCATGATTGGAGCGGCAATCAGAGCAACAATCCCATGGATGTTGATGGTCATGGAAGCCATGTGGCAGGCATTGCTGCGGGAGTGACTAATAATAATCTCGGGATTTCAAGTATCAGTTGGAATGTGAAATTCTTACCTTCAGCGCATTCAATATATGTCTACGGTGATTACTATATTCTGAATGCCTATCAGGGAATGATTTATTTAGCCGAAAATGGCGCGGATATCATCAATTGCAGCTATGGCAGTTACTCCGGCAGTCAAGTCAAAGAAGAGGCGGTCGATTATGCGACAGCCCTCGGCAGTATTGTGGTTGCAGCAGCCGGAAACTCAGGTTCGGAACAACTCGAATATCCTGCGGCCTATCCCAAGGTTGTCTCTGTAGGCGCTACAAATGATGATCAATCAATAGCATACTTTTCCACTTATGGGATGAATGTGGACATCTGTGCACCGGGTACAAATATTCTAAGTACGTATAAAAACGGGAATTATGCTTATGGATCAGGGACTTCAATGGCGAGTCCGCTGGTAGTAGGGCTCCTGGGTCTTATAAAATCATACCATCCGGATTGGACCAATGATCAACTCCTGACTCAATTGTTTGGTACAGCAATCAACATCGATTCCTTCAATCCCGGGTATGAAAATAAACTGGGGTATGGTGTGATCAATGCATATCATGCACTTGCTGATACAGATGTGACATTGCCCCGGCAATTTAAACTGGTATGGGATGAATTGGTCCGCACTTCGGGCACAGATAGCACATCCGGATTGAGTCCGGGACAGACAGGTCGTTTTTCTTTTAGTGTGCAGAATCATACTTATTTTGGACGTGATGAAGCAGTGACATTAATATTAACAACGGATGATCCGTCTATTGAAATCCTTGAGTATGAGCATTCGGTCTTTATTCAACCCAATTCAAACACTGAAATTTCAGATGCATTCTTAATAAAGATTAAAGAGGATGCCTTGCCGCATCAGGCATCATTTACGGTCACTGTCGATCCCTCGGTTTCGGTGCCTTATGGGGGTGAAATGACTTTTCAGGTTATGGTTGGGGCTTCCGGTATACTTGTGTGGGAAGCCGAACCTGGTTTGGAACATTTTAGTGGCACATTTATTCGAGATTTCCTTCAGGAACGAGGGATGAATGTGGTATACACGAATGCTTTCCCGCAATCTTTGGTGGGATTTCAATCGGTATTATTATCCTGGGGCGCGGAATCGTGGACCATAGGATCAGACATGTCTGTTTTTTCCCTGGAAAACAAACGTGATATCCTAATCGATTATCTGAAAAAAGGCGGTAATGTGTATATGGAAGGCAGACCGATTATGCAGGCCATGAATGAAGATACAAATTTCTGTGCACTCTTTGGAGTCGAAGAGATTCATCAAACCGAGGAGGGATATTTTACGACCTACTTGCAGGGAAATGAAGGAAGCCTGGCTCAAGACATGATCTTCTCCGGTTCTTCAGAATATAAAGAATATGGCTCTGCAGATTTATTTATTCCAAATACAAACGGAATGGCCACCTTGCAAGTCAAAGATACAATGGTTGTTGCTGTAGAAGGAATAGGGGCATATGGTCAAAAAACCTTCTGTATGTCTCATGCACTTGCACAATTGATTGATAGTCAAGCTCCTTCATCACGGTTCCAATTGCTCACGAGAATTCTTGATTTCTTCGACATTGATGTGCCGATGTATGCTAATTTCAATGTTGAGGCAATCACCAATACAACTGAGTTTCAGGTTCAATTCTACGATCTGTCATATCCTGATTCATCCAGTTCGATTCAATCATGGGCATGGGATTTTAATGGTGACGGCAGTATAGACTCATACGAACAGAATCCGCAATGGACCTATGCTGAGGAAGGGGGATTTGATGTTGAATTATCTGTATCTGATGGAACGATATCAAGTGAGCGGTTGAAGGCTAATCATATCCATGCTTATGAGAACGGCAGTGCGCTTCGTTTCACTTCAACGGATAATGCCGCTTATGTTCCGCTCGATTCAAGTCTCGATCTCACCTATAATCTTACCGTCGAATTCTGGATCAAACCGGATAGTGCACTTCTGAATGAATATTACAGTGCTCAAATTATGGAAAAACAAATGGCGTTTATGCTCTTTTTATATACCGATCTCAGTCTGGAACTTGATCTTGAGTTGGAAGATGATAATTCTCTTTATATCTATACAGACGAAAACGTGCTGGAATATAATCAATGGCAACATATATCCATTACCTTTGACGGAGAGGACGCCAGAGTTCATATCTATCGTAATGGAGATCTGGTGCTAGTTCGCCAGAACAGAGAACCCTTCCTAGGCCTGACCTATGAGTGGAATGTTGGAAATCTGGATTTAAAAATAGGGAAAGAATTTATTGGGTTGATTGATGAACTTAGGATTTGGGGTATCACTCGCACCCAGGAAGAAATAGAAAGGGATTTCAATATTCGTTTGAACGGCCTGGAAGAAGGATTGGCAGCTTATTGGCCTATGGATGAAGGTTGTGGAGATTTCATAATGGACCATACTGGAAATAATAATACGGGTGTTTTGTCCAATACTACCTGGGGAATGGGCGTGAATACCATCATATCAGGTATTGATGAATCGCAGTTTTCGCTTCAACCCGCGATATTTGCGCTGTATAATAATTATCCCAATCCATTTAATCCCACGACTACCATTGAATATGATTTGCCTGTTGATAGCGAAGTTCAGATTTATGTATTTAATATCAAGGGTCAGAAAGTGTGTGAACTTGTGAATCTGAATCAACCTACCGGGCATTATCAGGCCTCATGGTCCGGAAAAAATGATCGTGGTCAGCAAATGTCCACAGGAATTTACTTTATTCGAATGGAGGCAGGTGATTTTAAAAGCGTAAGAAAGATGATGCTGCTAAAGTAGGAGATATTAGGGTATAAGAAAATTGACAGAAGATGGTGAAATACCACGTTTTTCAAAATGTGTTATTGACCCCAAATAGTTTGGTTGCGGTATTTTCTAAAGCCGACATAAAATCCTCAGGTTTGAGCACGGAAGTAATGTTCGACTCAATTACTTCACCTGAAACAGTCACACCACCATGATTTTTGCCTTCAATCCTATCGAGTAAAATTTAAAAAATTCAATTGCAATTTTGTTGTACAATGTGTATACTCAATTCATACATGAGTTAGAAGAAAAGCTAAAAATATTTTTTTAAGGGTATGCGTGGCCGATAACGCATCTAATAAATATTTATATCGGTGTATGGAAAGATACTTCAAACATATGTCATAATTCATTGCAATCGAGAATCAGAATAAATTAGATTTGATATGAGCGAGGGAGGCAATTCTCCATCATTTATTAATTATGCGTGACCAATATTAATAGTTTTCCATAAATGGAGGTTTTTTCAAATCACCTATAACTGTTTTTCAAACCGTGAATCATAAAAAAGTGGAGAAGGAAAATGAGGAAACGGCTCACACTGGTAATTCTGATCATGATCGGCTTGCTGTCCGGATTGGTTTTCGCCGGCACCACGGGCAAAATCTCCGGCGATGTGATTGACCAGGATACCAAGCTGACCCTGGCAGGTACTAACATTATTATTGAGGGAACCATGATGGGCGCAGCTTCCAGCCTTGATGGTTATTACAATATCCTCAATATACCGCCGGGCATTTATTCTATACGGGCAACCATGATGGGCTATAAACCCATGATCGTGGGAAATGTTCGTGTCTCTATTGACCAGACCACAACCATCAATTTTTCATTATCACCCACTGTGATTGGAACCGATGAGACGGTTACTGTGATAGCGGAAAGGCCGCTGGTGAATCCGGGAATGACGTCTTCGCACTCCACAGTTTCGGCTGAGGATATCGCGGCGCTTCCGGTTACCAACATGCAAGACATTCTCATGCTGCAGGCAGGTGTTGTCAGTAGCGGAGGTGATATTCATATTCGGGGTGGTCGTGGAGGCGAAGTGGCATTCTGGGTTGATGGAGTAGCCACGACCGATGTGTTCTCCAACAGCATGGGCGTTACTGTTGAAAACTCCGCCATTCAGGAATTGCAGGTTGTCAGCGGTACATTTAACGCTGAATACGGCAAAGCAATGTCAGGCATTGTGAACATTATCACCAAAGAAGGAAGTCAGGATTATGCCGGTGAATTCACAGCCTATGTGGGTGACTATGTCAGCAATGATGATCACTTCAATATTTTAAATGATGTGAATGTGGTAGAGGATCCCGAAACCGGGGAGCGCAAGGCGGTGGGTGTTGAAGAGAATCCCCTCAAGAAATTTAATGCGGCTTATAACACTGAGTTCAATTTGAGCGGTCCTGTGCCTTTTCTTAATGAGAAGGTTACGTTCTTTGCCAATGGACGATATCAATCCAGTGAAGGACATTTGTATGGCCGTGAGTGGTTTACACCCCAGAGCAATCCGGGAAATATGAGTCTCGTTCCTTTAAATCCCTATTGGAAATACTCAGGTCAGACCAAATTGACCTGGCGGTTGAATTCCAACTTTAAGGTCAGTTATAACCTTTTTTACAACAAATGGCGAAATGAACGTTCTGAAAATGTGGGTGACGGCACCACTTTTCAGGCCTATAAATATACTCCCGGCGGATTGCCCAAGCAGGGAGGAGAAGGTATGACGCATATCCTGGCCTGGAATCATTTGCTTTCTCCGTCGACATTTTATGAAGCACGGATCACACGGTTTTACACTGAATACGAACAATATGTCTATGAAAATCCGCTTTCAAACTGTGATTATCTTATCCGTGTGACCGGAGATACGACCCAGGGCGTTTATGAATTTGATCCCAATACACCAGAGGGGCAAGTGCTGCTTTATCAGCTTCGAAAGGATCGCATCTCATACGTTTATGTGGTTGATCCGAATGGCAGTCAAGGATATGTGCACCCGGATTCCACAGCGATTCCGACCACGTACAGCTACAATAGTTCGGGCATGAGTATGTCCCATCTTAAGCGCAGCTCGGCATACTGGATCGGTAAGCTGGATTTTACAAGTCAGGTGCATAAAGACCATCTCATTAAAACCGGCTTTGAAGCCCGTATTCACGAATTAAAGCTCAATCAGTTTACCCTGCAGACAGCATTGCTAAATGGTGAGGAACCGATTGTTCCGTTTGAACCCATGGTTCCTGAAAGTGGGACGATCTTTCATCACGAGTACACCCGTGATCCACACGAGTTTTCAGCCTATTTGCAGGATTTAATCGAATTGAATGAAATAAATGTTAATGTCGGCGTTCGGTTTGATTACTTTAATGCGAATACCAATGTGCCGGTAGATCCTCACGATCCAAGTATTTATTTTCCTTTTAGCAATGCCAATAAATATGTGGGATGGGTCGAACCGCCTGAAGGATTGTCCCAATCAGAGCGTGATGCTTACATTGCCCAATTTACTGAGTACACCCCAGAGCAGCGCCGGGCATTTATGCAGAAATCCGCCACATCCAATTACGCGGTCAGTCCCAGACTGGGTATCGCCTATCCCATTACTGATCGGGGTGTGATCCATTTCTCATACGGACATTTTTTCCAAATCCCTGAATTTCAGTATTTGTATGCCAATCCTGATTTTAAATTGTCTGAATCGGGCGGCTATGTGATTTTTGGTAATCCTGATCTGAAACCTGAGCGAACGGTTCAATATGAAATCGGAATCCAGCAGCAGATCACAGAGGAAATCGGCGTTGATGTCACTCTGTTCTACAAGGATATACGTGACTGGGTTGGCACCAGTCCGCTGATCTCAACACCTATACCGTCTGTGAAATATTCACAATATGAAAATAAAGAATATGCCAATGTACGCGGTATCACAGTGAAACTGGAGAAACGGTATTCTCATAATTTCTCCGGGGGCATCGACTATCTTTATCAGGTTGTGGAAGGGACTTATTCTCATCCGAATGATGCATTCAATTCGATTACCAACCAGGAAGAACCCAGGAAAAACATCATCCCGCTTGGATGGGATCAGCGCCATACCCTGAACGGCCGTGTGATCTATAGGCTGGGCACATGGACAGCCTCACTGATCGCTCGATATCAGACGGGCCTTCCCTATACACCGAGCTGGTCAGTGGGTGAAATCATAGGTGGCTCGGCCCTGATCGGTCTTAAAGAAAACAGCGCCCGGCTTCCTGATCAAAAAAGTGTAGATCTGAATATCAACAAACGCATCCCTATTAAGGGTACATATATGGATGTTTTTCTAAACATTTACAACCTGTTTGACAATCGAGATGCAACGTCTGTCTACACCGATACGGGCACGGCTGAGTATACGACAGAGATCAGTCCTGATCAAATTACTTACAACTCCAGGCGGATCGGTACGGTTGAGAGTTATATCAATCGGGCAGAATGGTATACATTTCCACGTCAGATCCGTTTGGGACTCTCGATAGGATTTTAAGGAGAATCGAAGGAGACATCAATGAAACGAATAATCACTTTTGTTATATCTACTGCTTTCCTTCTTGCGACCAGCGGGCTCTGGGCGCAGATGAAAGGATTGCATGGTGATTTTAGCGAACATCGCAGCGGACTTCATGCGGGCAATCAGTTCCGCACCACCTTTTATAATGACGGCACATTCGGTCAAATCACATCACCGCCCGATATCGGCGGCGAATGGCCCATAAACTCCGGTCATATTTATCTGAGCGACGGCAATCTGATGATTGGCGCAGAAGTCATTGATCTCAGGGGGGATGTGAAGCACATTGTCAGTGAGGTCGTCAGCTCCAATATATCATTTTCAACAGGCGATACCGGACCGAATGGCGAATGGTGGACATTTCTTCCATTGCCCGGATTTGCCAATCCTGATCAGGATCGTATCGCCATGTCAAAATGGCCGGATGCCTGGCCTACTCACTGGCCCGATAAGTATGATGATCCGGTTGATCCGGGCTGGTCGGGAAAATGGAACGGTTATTTCGGTAAGAATTTGCTCAATGCCGATGAAGAAAGTTATTTCGTAGCCGATGATTATATGAACCGGGAATTCAAATTTCATCCAGATACAACCGATACTTTGCGCAGGGGACTCGGTATCAGGAATACTGTACGTGGATTCCAATGGTCCAATGCCCTGGTTGAAGATGCCTTGTTTATTCTCTTCGACCTGGAGAATATTGGCACGTATAATCATGATAAAGTGGTGTTTGGCTATAAAATTGGAAACAATATGGGAGCCACCACCACCGGTACGGATCAGGGGGGCGACAACGGTGCCTATGACAAAGATGAAGATGTGGCCTTTCTTTGGGATTATGATTTAGTGGGTGCTTCAGATTGGGGTACAGATCCTGTAGGATATTTCGGTGCCGCATTTATGGAAAGCCCGGGAAATTATTATGACGGGATTGACAATGACAATGATGGTAATCTGGGTTCCGGTCCAACAATTTCAGAAAATATGTTTGTTCCGAGAACCTTGAATGAGGGTGAGGATGTCTGTCTGATCGATTATGTCACTTTCGAACGAGACATCATCCCCATGCCGAATGATACGATCCGCATCCAGTATATTGATCGCACGTTCAAGTTCTGGCCTGGGAAAGTGGTGGAAGAGATCCCTCATAATTTGGTCGATGACAATTTAAATGGTGTGATTGATGAGAGCAACCAGCGGACATTTGGCGATCCGCCTGTGACAACCTTTTTATATGTCGGATATAAGTATGTCGATTATTTTACCGGAGCAGGCAGTGAGAATCGTATGATCGATGAACGCCGTGACGACGGGATTGACAACAATGGGGATTGGAATGCAATATTCGATGACAACGGGCAGGATGGTGCGCCGTTTACGAATGATCCGGGAGAGGGTGATGGTGTGCCCACATTGGGTGAACCCCATTTCGACAAGACCGATATCAACGAGACAGACATGCTGGGCCTGACAAGCTTTACCTTGTATGAATGGGCCGATATTCCCCTTTATGACGATGAGGTTGTTTGGGCCAATATGATCCCTGGATTTTTTGATGATTTACTTCAGAATCTGAACGTTGAATTATTTTACGGTTCCGGATATTTCCCTTTGCAACCCGGACAAGTTCAGCGATTTTCCATGGGCATCATTTGTGGTTACGATCGGGATGATTTTATAGAAAACAAATACTGGGTTACCGAAGCGTATAGTAAAAATTATAACTTTGCAAAAGCTCCTTATGTCCCCACTCTGACAGCCGTGCCCGGTGATCACAAGGTCACTTTAACCTGGGATTCGTTTGCCGAAGAATCCGTAGATCCGATTACCGGTGTAGATTTCGAAGGTTATCGTGTATATCGGTCCACGGACCCGGGATTTCAGGATATGATTCCCATCACGGATGGTCAGGGTTCAGTGACCTATCGGAAACCAATCGTCCAGTACGATTTGGACAATGAGTATCAAGGATATGCGGAAATACCGCTCAAAGGCGTGCAATTCTGGCTGGGTACGAATACAGGTCTGAAGCATTCCTATGTGGATACAACGGTTAAAAATGGATATGATTATTATTATGCAGTCACTTCCTATGATCATGGTGATCCGGCTAAAACCATTGCCCCATCGGAATGTACCAAGTTCATATCCATCAACACAGATGGGTCCATTGATAAAGGTATCAATGTGGTTATTGTGCGTCCCGAAGCACCGGTAGCGGGATTTGAAGAAGCGGGTGCTTCAGTGATTCAGGCTTCTGCGACTTCCACGACAGACGGTATCGTCTCGGTTTTTACGGTACTTCCTGATGAGATCAAAGACGGGCATCTTTACAGGGTAACATTCGAAGATTCTCTGACCGGGCCCGGAAACGTGCTCTACCCGACCACAAAGAACTTCAGCCTTGAGGATGTGACAGATGGAACCATGCTTATTGACCGGAGTCTGAACTTCCTGCCTGAAAATGAACAGCCGGTAATTGACGGTTTTCGCCTTCAGCTGAACTGTCAAGACACGATACTTACACTGAATGATGATGATAGTGGTTGGAGCCGGAACAGGCTTTATCCACTTTCGGTTCGAAATTTTAATGTAAATCCCGAGTTTGCAGCAGGTGATTTTGCAGTAATCTTCGGTGAGCTCGGCATGGATACGTCCACGGAGCTCATGGGCCGCAAGGCTCTCATTCCGGCAATCTCTGTGAACTTTACAGTCATGAATCTGACGCTAAACCAAAAGGTTCCGTTTGCATTCAATGAAGTAGATGTGACCGAAGGAGAAGAAGGGATATTCTCCGCATTTCGGCACGGCCGAAAGAACAAAAGGGACGAAATTATCATTATGACCGACAGTCTGGCGGGCGGGTGGCTGGTCACAGTGCGAACAGCAGGAACTGATACACTTCAGCCAGTAGCGGGTGACACGGCCTTCGTTTCTTTAAAAAAGCCATTTCTGTCCCAAGATGTGTTTGAGTTTACCATGAGCAAAAACTCGGTGGATCAAACTGAGGTCGGGAAAGATATGGAAAGGATCCGGGTGGTACCGAATCCATATATTGTTGCCAACAGTTGGGAACCCCAAAATCCATATTCAAATGGCCGTGGTCCCAGAGAGCTTCATTTCATCAACCTTCCTGCTGAGTGTACGATCCGGATTTTCAGTATCAGGGGACAACTCGTAGATACGATTGAACATCAATCATCAAACATCGATGATGGAACATCAATGTGGGATGGTACTGCAATTTGGGATATGCAGACCAGGGACAATCTCGATATTGCCTACGGGATTTATTTTTATCATATTGACGCAGGGAAGATTGGGACGAAGCAGGGAAAATTTGCGGTGATAAAATAGAACAGGCACGGGGTGATTAAAGATGGACAGTTGATCCATCTCCGCATCCCCTTCAAGAAGGAAAGATGAAATATGAAAATAAGTTATGAAAAAATCCAGATTCGAAGAGAGGGCTTCTGGCCCGAGGCCGAAAAGTTAAAGGGAGTGATGAGATGAAAAAGACAGGAATCATCCTTTTACTGTTGCTTCTCAGTATGCCGACTTTTTCGCAGAAAGTGTCGAAGGTCGGAACAACGGCAGCAGGTTTTCTGAGTATTGATGTAGGTGCGAGAGCGGTCGCTATGGGATCAGCCTTTGTAACGATAAGTGATGATGCGGCGGGGATGTACTGGAATCCGGCAGGTCTTGCCCGAATTCAGTCTGCGCAGGCGATGTTCAGTCACACAGCATGGCTTGTGGATGTCGCGTTTAATTATGCGGCGGTTGTTGTTCCATTGCCGGGCATTGGTGTCATCGGTGCGTCGGCGACATTTCTGTCGATGGATGACATGGAACGGACAACGATTAACAATCCGATGGGGACAGGGGAATACTTTTCAGCGGGCAGCTACTGTTTTGCATTGTCGTACTCCAGGAGTTTGACGGACCGGTTCAGTATCGGTGGAAACGTTAAGTATGTCCGTGAACAAATTTATCATTCGAATGCCACTGGAGTCGCGTTTGATATTGGAACCCTGTTTGAAACGCAATTCAACGGTCTGATGATTGGTATGGCCATTTCGAACTACGGGACAAAGATGCAGATGAGTGGCCGTGACATGTTGACTCAGAGCGATATTGATCCCTCATTACACGGGAATAATGAAAATATCAATGCATTCCTTCAAACCGGTGAATATGATATTCCTCTAACATTTCGAGTGGGTATCGGGATGGATGTTCTTAAAGGAGCAGGGAACTCGAATCTGATCCTTGCGGTGGACGCACTTCATCCGAATGACGATGTGGAGTCTCTGAATATCGGAGGAGAATACACGTTCAATGGCATGTTTAGTTTGCGCGGGGGATATAAATCGCTTTTTGCACGGGACAGTGAAGAAGGCATGACCCTTGGTGGCGGGATTCGTTACCGGGTAATGGGCTTTACCGAACTCCGTCTTGACTATGCGTATCAGGATTTTGGAATTATGAACAACGTGCAGAAGTTTACGTTAAATTTGGGATTTTAATATTCTAAAATAATTGGGGAATGTAGAACGATGAAGGGGCATCCCGCCGTAGCGGGATGCCCCTTTTTATTTGGTCAGGGGCATGGCATACCATGTCCCTATAAAGATATTAGGCTGATTCCTTATACATTTTCATTTTCTCTCGTACCTGATCAATGACAGATTCTCCACGTAAATTCTTTCCCGCTATTTTACCATCAGGTCCAATCAGCAGTGTGGTTGGATAGGCGTTGATACCATAAGCTTTAAGAATGTCCTCTGTTGCAAGAGCATTGGGGTAAGGAATCTTTTGTTCCGCAATGAACTGAACGAGATCCGTGGAATCGTCATTTGCCAATCCTATAAGAATCAGTGAATCGCGTGGAATAGTCGTATATAGGTTTTTAAAGTTCGGCACTTCACCTCGACAAGGGCCGCACCACGATCCCCAGAAGTCGATCATCACAAATTTGCCTTTTTGATCCGATAGCTTGAATGAATTCCCCGTGAGTGTGGTGATAGAGAAGTCAGGGGCATTATTCCCCTCATTAATAGCAAGACTCTTAAGGTAACGATCCACATTACCGTCTTTTACATAACGATGGTCTGGATAATCACTCTTCAACTTGGTTAAGAATTCACGGGCCGCATCTGCCTTGCCCATATAGGCATATTGGGAGCCTGCGGTCATACAGACGCCGGTAACAACGCGTTCGGAACTATTTTGTATGAGATCCATAAGCTTCTTGTCAAAGTAATCAGAGGGCACATTCAGGAGTTCTGCGGTTTGAGGAATCTTGTCCAGATCAGATTGGAATCCAACGAAAACCTGTGCAAACCCTCCTTCGAGCAAGAGGCTTTTCGGATCGAGTTTGTCTGCCAGGTTCAGATAATATTGATAATAATCACGATTGGTTTCGGATTGATAAAAGGCGTTCATTTCACTTTCATCCGCCTTTGCCTTGAGCAATGCAGAGCGCTTCACCTGACGGGGATGCAGATGCCTGATATAGCCGAACCGCTGTTCGATAACCATTTGACTTAAATCAGGATTGGCGGTTTCCAGCGAATCCAATGTTTTATTCAAACGCGTCCACGTTGCTATTTTTTCTTTGTCAGAAAGGGTGTTCATCTGGCGAAGAACAGGCATCACTTGTTCATTTGAGAGCTTATCCAATGCCTCTCGCAACGCGTTAAAACGTATCGTCGTTTCACCACCCTGAATCTCCGCTGTGGCTTCCCGTGGTTCTGCTTCATAGAGCGACGGATCGAGAATAACTGGCCCCCCCTTGTAAATGTTATTTAAACTTGCCCAATCCTTGACCAGTTCAAGGTCAGTCTTTGCCAGATCCAGGAAACCTTCATTTCCGCTGAAAAATTTATAAACGCCATTCAAAGGCATCAGGGATGTATCGGGCAGAATCCATTTATCCCCCTGTTTTACCATGGGCTTACCCGGGCCGCTCCAATTGTTGATTGCACCGACTACACAATATCCATCGTATTCCGGCCTCAAACCATAATGAGGCAGGGTGATATCAAAATGGATATTTTCTCCTGATTTAAGAATCAGAATATTGGTTTGATATTTTTCAAAGGGAAAGGCCCAGACAGCCAGTCCGTAACGGCCCGGTTTGACCTGGAGTGTAAATTCCGGATTATCCAGTTCGAGAAGTTCTATAGGCTCACCGACCTCTCTCCCATAGTTATAGACTTCAGGATATAAACCGACATAGATTGTACCTGCGGGATCGTGTCCTTCAAATTTGATGGTTCCAGACAGGGTTATCGTTTTAGGTCCAAGCGTGCATCCGGCCAGGATACATACCAATACGGTTGTAAGAATCAGGAATTGTTTCATGGCTTTTCCTCCGACTGTTTGATTAATGAGCATTGTGGGGGCATCCGGCCGGACGCCCTTACAGATCAATTTCATCGTTATTTAAAATATTTATCCGATTCCCATTTCAAGGCATTGTATACGATGTAATCACGAATATTTGATAAATCATCCTCGTCACGAATGATATGGTCGTAAAAGTTGCGCTGCCAGACGGGGGTGTTGGGTGTGTTACGTTGTTGGTTAATACGGCGTGTTGCGGCGGATTTGAATCCACCGACGATTGTTGATAATGAATTCGGAATTGGATTCCCAAATTTTCGTAGGGACACGGCATGCCGTGTCCCTACATTATTATTAATAAATAGAATTTCATGAACATGATTTGGCATGACTATGAATGCATCGGTTTCAGTATTTGTATAATGATTCGGTATCTCATCCCAACAATTTTGCACGACCTCTCCCAATTCATTCAGCTGCATTTCACCATCAACAACCTCGCCGAATAGACATTGCCGATTATGTGTGCAAAGCGTGATGAAATATGCACCAGGCTGAGAATAATCGTATTCACGCAGTCGGATGGATTTGCGTTTGTGCACTTCCGGATCGAATGTCATATTGCCAACAGTGACTAATTATATTACTTGTACAATGTTGTTTGTGCTGAGGTGTGTTTAATTATAATAAATACGATATTTAATGTCAAATAAAATTTGATGTTGGGGCGGATTCAAAACCTGTTCAATTTCAATTATGGCGCTTGTAAGGGCGGATTTGGAATCCGCCCCTACAGAAACCTCTACCCCTCCGATTCATTTTCGAGAAATGCCAAAACAGCGGTTGAAATACGCTCACAGCAATCATCGATGAATTCGGGATTGGACAATGTTTCGAGGTCTTGTGAACTGGTCATATAGCCGAGTTCGATGTATGAAACTGGTATTTCAGCTATACGGGAGAGATAAAATCCGGCTGTGTAAATTTTATTTACATCCATCCAAATATTGTCTTGTAATGCATTTTGAAGGGCATCGCACAAGGTGCTGCTGTTGTCATTTTCCTGATGATGATAAAAGCAAATACCATGTTTTGTTGTATCTCTATTGTTGTTGACATGAATGGAAAGCGCTATATCCGCATCAGCATCATTTATTATTTTTCCTCGATCTTCTAATGATATAAATGAATCTGTTGCCCTTGTCATTTGAACGTGCATACCATTGGCTTCCAGAGTTCGTGCGAGTTTGGTGCAGATTTCAAGGGTCATGTCTTTTTCCATTCGATCCTCTGTTGTTTTTCCACCTGGGTCTCTTCCTCCATGCCCCGGGTCGAGGATGATGGTGTACCCTGTTTGTTGCAATTCACTAGTATTGGAATTTATTTTCATTGTAGTGCTATACATATTACCATTGTTATCAATTCGGGTATGATGGTCACCTTTAATATCGATTGTACCGTCTTCACTAATTACTCGTGCTGTCCCATCGGAGAAATCTGTTAATATCCATTCGTATTGTGGCTGAATGGCGACTTCACCAGATTTATTAATAAAACCCCATTTTTCATTGTCACCTAAAAAACGAGCAAAGCCTTCTGAAAAATGACCAATCTGCTTAAATTGTGGTGTGATAACAAACTCACCCGTTTTATTGATGAACCCCCATTTTAGATTCTGCATTACAGGCGCAAGTCCTTCAGAGAAAGATTTCCCTTTTTCATAAATGAATGGAATAATGACTTTTCCTTGCTCATCAATATAACCTGTTTTATCATTCTTCTGGACAGCTGCAAGGCCGTTAAAAAAGAGGTCAGCAGAATCGTATTGAAAATCAATGACTAATTCACCTGATTTATTAATGTAACCGAACTTGTCATTTATTTTAACTGGTGCCAGACCCTCATGAAACATGCCTGCCCAGTCGTACTGAGGTTTAATAACAATATTCCCCTTCTGATCGATGAAACCACACTTCCATTTTGCTAAGCTCCTTGTATAATCCAATTTCCTTGGGAGAATATTTGCCACTGTATTAAAAATACCTGTGGGGGTGGCATAAAGTGCAAGACCCTCAGAGAAAAGTCCGATGTTGGCAATTTCTGGTTCAAGGATAATATTACCATCATGGTCTTTTAATCCTGTTTTTCCATTCTCTCTAAAACTGACTACTGGTGAGGAAATTAAATTTTGTGTGAAGTTTGAGAAGGATTGATCGTCAGTATTGAATATATCTGCACTATCATCTACGTTTAAATTGTTCTCGTTTGAAATGGAGTCTAGTTTGTCCTTTTTAGCTTCTGTTAATACAATTAAACCTGTAGTGAGTGCGATGAGTACTCCGATCAATGTCCACATCAGTTTCGGTTTTTTGAATTTGGCAATGGAGGTTAGCCTTCGTTTCAGGTTCTTTTTCGATTCTACGATTCCAACAGTCATGGGGAGCAGGTTTTCTGATGAAATGTTTTCAAGAAGTGAGAGAATGGTTGATCCATATGATTTGGATTGATCACGCCCCAGATGGTTCAGGGCGATTGCATCGCAGGCGACTTCACGATCCAGCCGGATTTTATAAAAAGCAAGCCACATGAGTGGATTGAACCAGTGTAAGATTTGCAGGATTGTTGTGAGATGAGCGACAAGAATGTCCCGTCGTTTGTGATGGGCCAGTTCGTGACAGACAATGTGCTTGAATTGATCGGGTGTCCATTTACTGATTTGTGAAGAAGGGAGAAGGATAACGGGTTTGAGCCATCTATAGAGCATGGGGATTTGGATGGAATCCAATTTGGCAAGCTGAACCGATTGACGGATTTGCATGCGTTGTTGACATTCATGAAAACATTGAAGTGTTTGTTTGTCCGAAATGGGTCTGCGGCTCCGGATTCTCATCCAGCATTTCATGTTTGCTATTAGAGTGATCAAGGCAAATGTGAGCGTGCCGAGAATCCAGATCGCCGAGAAAATATCCACGATGCTGATTTGCCTTGAGGATTCAGTCTCAGTGACAGGTTCACCATCCATCGTATTCGCTTCTATCCAAATGGGCTGATTGATGATGCGGGTTGTGGTTTCAAGGGCTCCGTCCGACCGATTAAACAGATTATACAGACTCAAGTTGCTTTCTAATCCAGACGGTAAAAGTAAGCGTACGATGAGGATGAGCCATAGTGTGTGTTGCCATTTAGCGGGCAAGCGTCCGCGCACAATCCACTGGATAGTGAAGATCAATCCGATGGAGAATGCTGGCTTTGAGCGAATTGACAAAGACCCAATGGGTGAGGGACAAAACTGTTTCATGGAGAGCCATGATCAGTCTCCTTTTTCCTGTTCAAGGATTTTCCGAAGTTCGTCGAGTTCTTCGGGAGTGAGTTTGCCGTCCTCTAAAAATGCCGCGAGCATGGGTTTGAGCGCGCCGTCGAAAACCCGATTCACGAAAGTTTTGGTTTCTTCGCGTTTGCATTCCGCTTCACTGATTTTCGGAAAATAAAGATAGGTGCGGCCGTCCTTATCAAAACCCAGCGCGCCCTTTCCGGTCAACCGATTGAGAAGGGTCTTAATAGTTTTGGGAGTCCAGTCCACATCGCTTTCGAGTTTGTCGATGATTTCAGCAGCGGTTTGAGGAGATTTCTTCCACAACAGTTTCATGATGCGCCATTCTGAGTCGGCAATTTTCGGTAACGATTGGGTCATTTGTTATCCTCATCAAATAGATTACAGTTGTAATACATTGCAAGATTACAAAAGTAATCTTTAAAAGTCAAGGTTTTTTTTAAGAAAACCGGTTAACGGGGAAGGTGGAATGGGGAAAGATGAGAGATGAATGCTAATTTTGAAATCCAATCGGGTTTACTGTAGGGGCGTCCGGCCGGATGCCCTTACTATAAAAGAGATTTTAAAGTGATGCATCAATAAATAAATCCGTACCGTATAAAAAAGTTGAATATTTTAGTTTCATTTCTGTTTATATTATCAAACAGATCCATGGAACCCGAGGACCTCAATGGACGAAGCTTCAGCCATAAATCTCTGTTTAAGTCATAAAGATCCGACCGGATTCGAATTTCTTGTTGAAAAATACCGGAGAGAAGCGTTCTTTCACGCGGTCACACTCCTGGGTAATCAGGAAGACGCGGCGGACGCTTGTCAGGAATCCTTCTCACGGGCGTTCGCGGCAATGCCGCGGCTGAAAGCGCTCGATCAATTTTATCCCTGGTTTTATCGCATCCTTCGGAACTGCTGTCTTAATATGCTCAGCAGGAAAAAAACAGCACGGAAATATCGAACGTATCAAAAGGCCGATCCGGAACTTCATGTCGAAACAGAAAATCCGTCGTCCCTTCTTGAAAGATCCGAAGAAAAAGAACTGGTTTGGGAAGTGCTTGAGACATTGAATCCAGAATTCAGGGAAATACTAATTATGAAGTACATCAAAGACAACAATTACGAAGAGATCGCGGCGCTTTTGAGCATTCCGCGCGGTACGGTGATGAGCAGGCTGTACTACGCGCGCAAGGCGTTTAAAGATGCGTTTGTCGCGGTTGAAACATCCCATGCGGAAACGAGGTGATCTTATGGGTGAATGTGAGAAATACAAACCGCTGTTGATGGGGTTGATCGATCAGGAATTGACACCTGAGGAAGCGGTCGATGTCAATCAACATTTGAACCGGTGCGCAAAGTGCCGGGCCGATTACGAATCACTGCGCGAGACCAGCGCAAAGATCGGGGCGGTCTCCTTCAAAGAACCAGGCGATGAAATCCTCGAGACTCTCTGGAATCCACCCTACAGCCATTTTACCCGGCTTTCAGGATTGGCTATGGTGATCGCCGGTTGGGTCGGATTGATCCTTTACATTCTTTACGAGTGGATTGTGAAAAGTTCTGGCAACTTGCTGCCCCGGATTGGAATCGCGGTCATGGCCTTCGGATTTGTCATTCTTTTGTGTAATGCAATCCGTGAACGCATGGTTAAATACAAAGTGGATCCATATAAGGAGGTTGTGCGATGATTCTGGCAACCACAGCACAAATACATGGCAAACGGATTGTAAAGAATCTGGGCCTGGTGCATGGAAACACCATCCGTGCGCTGCATGTCGGCATGGATATCATGGCCGGATTGAAAAATCTGGTTGGAGGTGAGGTGAGTGAATACACGAAACTGATGGGTGAATCGCGCGAACAGGCACTCGACCGGATGGTGGATGATGCAAAGCGTCTGGGGGCCAATGCCATTGTGGGAATACAATTCAGTACATCCGAGATTATGAATGGGGCTTCCGAACTGCTCGCGTATGGTACAGCCGTTCTGGTGGAAGATGAATCCAATTGAAACGGAGGAGAAGGATGAAAATCCGGAGAAAACGAAAAGATCAGGATTCAGAGCAATCTGGTTTCAATCCTGCAGGATTACCGATAGGTGTTGGGATTGGAGTTGCTTTTGGTGTTGTCTTTGACCAACTTGCCATCGGTATTGCAATTGGAGCAGGTTTGGGTACAACGCTTTGTGTGATATTGGGTAACCTCTCAAAAGATAAATCCGAGAAAGATTGAATATTGTTTCAGGTCTGCTGTTTAATAGATAAATGCTGGAGGTATCATGGATGCGATCAAAGAGTTTTTCAAACCGGAGATTATCTGGTTTATCATTGGAATTGCGCTGCTGATTATGGAATTTGCCATTCCCGGATTGGTGGTCTTCTTTTTTGGTGTGGGTGCGTGTATCGTCGCTACTCTACTCCTGATCTTTCACGAGATGTCACTGACTTGGCAGCTTATTATTTTCTTATCATCCTCGCTGATTTTACTGTTCTCACTTCGAAAATGGCTGGCGAAAATTTTCATCGGCCGTGTGATCGGAGAAAAAGAATATCAGGAGATAGAAGATGATTTTATCGGTCATCATGGGATTGTTATCGCTGAAATTAAACCGAAATTTTCCGGTAAAATTGAGCTGAATGGGACCGGCTGGAACGCCGAGGCCGATGAAGTGATTAAAAAAGGGACACCTGTAGAAATTATCGGAAAAGATAATCTTACACTCAAAGTCAAACAATTATAGAAAGAAAGGAGTACAAAATGAATGTTGTACTGATCATTCTGGGCATTTTTATTCTGATTACGCTTTTTAGATGTGTCCGCGTGGTACCGCAAAAAACTGCGATCATCGTGGAACGGCTTGGTAAGTATAATGCCACGCTGGTCGCCGGATTTCATCTTCTAATACCTTTTCTTGACAAAGTCGGATACAAGCACACTTTGAAGGAACAGGCTGTGGATGTGCCGCCGCAGAGCTGTATCACCCGAGATAACATCGCAGTTGAAGTGGACGGTATTCTCTATATGCAGGTCGGAGATGCTAAGAGGGCATCCTATGGAATCGACAATTATCAGTTCGCTGCGACACAATTGGCTCAAACGACCATGCGTAGTGTCATTGGCAAGCTTGACCTGGACAAGACCTTTGAAGAACGTGAAACCATCAATGGTGTGATTGTCGAAGCAGTAGACAAGGCCTCCGACCCCTGGGGAGTCAAAGTGACTCGCTATGAGGTGAAGAATATCACACCCCCTCAATCCATTAAGGATGCGATGGAAAAGCAGATGCGTGCCGAACGTGAAAAGCGTGCGCTGATTGCTGAATCCGAGGGAGATCGCCAGGCCAAGATCAACCGGGCTGATGGTGAAAAGGCCGGAGTCATCGCCCACTCCGAAGGTGAAAAAATGAAACGGATCAATGAAGCGGAAGGTCGCGCAGAAGAGATTCGACAAATTGCGACAGCCACAGCCCAGGGAATTCGCGAAATCTCCAAAGCAATCAATGAGAAGGGTGGCAAGGATGCGGTTAATCTCCGCATTGCTGAACAGTATATCGGTGAGTTCGGCAATCTGGCCAAAGTCGGCAATACCATGATTATCCCCTCCGACCTTGCTGATATCGCAGGATTCGTGAAAGCGGCAAGTTCCGTGATTAAAGGTTCAGATAAAAAAGAAGAATAATCCACATTACAAAGAAATCATGACAAACCTCAGAGGTTTTGAAAACCTCTGAGGTTTAATTTTGCCTCAATTTGACAAACAACGGTTTTATCCGTATATTCCACCTAATGAATTATAATGTTTGAAAGAGCATGTAATGATATCTCGGAGGTATTATGCGAACCAAGGAAAAAGTCTTCAATCAGGAGGAGACGTATCGAAAATGTGATATCATCTTTCATCCTGTGTTCAAGGATCATGGTACAATCATCCAAATTGATCTGATACAGGATAAGCAACAAAAGCTCGTCGTAGATTTTGAGAAAGTTGGTCAAAAAAAATTGCTGGCCGGATATAAAGCCTAATTCCAAAAGGAGTATATATGGTCGTCTATAACCGTGTCCAGCAGCACATTGCCGAGAAAATTGACTCTGAAGCGGTACTTAAGAATTGGGAAGACTGGAAGTGGCACCAGAAACATATTATAAATCAGATACAGGATTTTGAGCATCTAACCGGTATCCGATTTAGTGAGAGTGAACGGATTCAGATCAACAAGACTATTCAGCGTTTTCCACTCGCAATCACACCTTATTATCTGTCTTTGATAAACACCGAGGAATTTCGGAACGATCCTGTTTTTCGTCAGTCATTTCCATCCGAATCGGAATTGATCATGCAATCGTGTGATATGAGAGATCCGTTGGCTGAGGAACAAGACAGTCCGGCTCCGCAAATCACCCATCGGTATCCTGATCGTGTTTTGTTTCATGTAAGCAATATTTGCGCGATGTATTGTCGTCATTGCACGCGTAAACGCAAAGTCGGGGATGTGGAATCCATCCCAGACAAGATTACACTCAAACAGGGAATCCAATACATTAAAGAGAATTCCCAGATACGGGATGTCCTTCTTTCGGGTGGCGATCCCTTCATGCTGTCTGATGAATACCTGGATTGGTTATTGGGCGAAATCCAGATGATACCCCATGTAGAAGTTGTACGGATCGGAACCCGCGTACCGGTTGTCCTGCCCTATCGGATTACAGATGATTTGGTCAGCATGTTGAAAACTCACCACCCGGTCTGGATAAACACGCATTTCAATCATCCGCGCGAACTGACTCAATCTGCCAAGATTGCCCTGTCCAAACTGGCTGATGCAGGCATTCCCCTTGGGAATCAATCTGTGCTTCTTGCCGGTGTCAATGACTGTCCGCGGATTATGAAGCGGCTGGTCCATCTTCTGGTGCAGAACCGGGTGCGTCCCTACTATTTATATCAATGTGATTTGTCCGAGGGATTGTCTCATTTTCGTACTCCAGTTGGAAAGGGGATTGAAATTATTGAAAGTCTTATTGGTCATACGAGCGGATTTGCGGTCCCCACCTATGTGATCGATTCACCAGGAGGGGGGGGGAAAATACCCATCATGCCCAATTATTTGATCTCCTGGTCGACAAACAAGGTCGTCCTTCGGAACTATGAGGGATTGATTACTACCTATAAAGAGCCGGATTCTTATGAGCCCATTTTTTGCGACCGAAATTGTGACGATTGTACACTTCAGCTGAATCTTAATGAGGCGGATGAATATCAGGCAACAGGGATTGCCAGCCTTTTGGCCGACGCTGATAAAACCATCTCTCTGGTTCCCAAGCAGTCTGAACGGATAGAAAGACGGGAAGAACAGGAAGAGGATGGGAATGCCGCATGATTTGGATCGATTATATAATTTTTGGTATTTACTTTATTCTTGTCCTCGGCATCGGTATATATTTCTACCGGAAGAACGAGAATAGAGAAGATTATTATGTCGGTGGGCGCTCCATTTCCTCTTACCATGTAGGCTTTTCCATTGTGGCCACCGATGTGGGCGGTGGATTCTCAATCGGTCTGGGCGGATTGGGATTCACCATGGGATTGTCCGGAAGCTGGCTTCTGTTTACCGGCCTGGTCGGAGCCTGGTTGGTGGCCGTTGTAATGATCCCCAGAATCAAGGCCTTGGATCAAAAATATAAATTTCTGACATATCCTGATTTTCTCAAGCATCAATACAATTCGCCTGTAGCCATTACTGCTGCTGTGATATCGGGCATTGGGTACCTTGGATTTACCAGCGCACAGATCCTGGCGGGAGCCAAACTGGCGTCAGGCAGCGTATTTGCCGATATGACCTGGATGGATCCCCTGAAGTTCTCTCTTTATCTTATGGCCGGGATTATTTTGGCATATACGGTCATGGGCGGCCTGAAAGCCGTGATTTATACCGATACCCTTCAATGGATCATCCTGCTCACCGGTCTGCTGTTTTTCGGACTTCCCTTTTCCTATGTTCGGGTCGGAGGATGGTCCGTTTTAAGAGAAACCCTGCCTGCCTCATTTTTTACATTGACCAATGTCTCTCCAGTGCAGTTGATCAACTGGTTTGTGACCATCATACCGGTCTGGTTCGTGGCCATGACTCTGTATCAGCGCATTTATGCCTGCCGCGATGTGAAATCGGCACGTAAAGCGTTTTTTATAGCCGGTGTGCTGGAATATCCGCTTATGGCCTTTCTGGGTGTTTCTCTGGGTATGATGGCCCGAGTTGTGTTTCCCAATGTGGAGGCTGAAATGGCCATGCCCATGCTGCTCAGACATGCACTGCCGGTCGGCGTGACAGGCATCGTGCTGGCAGCTTATTTTTCAGCTATCATGTCCACCGCAGATAGTTGTTTGATTGCGTCTTCGGGGAACTGGGTAAACGATATCATTGAGAAATTAATGAAGCAAACCTATTCCGAAAAGGTTCATATCCGGCTTTCACAGGGCGTCACATTGCTGATCGGCTGTCTGGCTCTGCTGCTGGCCTCTGCCTTTCAAAACGTGCTGGAACTCATTTTACATGCCTATGCATTTATGGTGGCAGGTCTGCTGATCCCCACTTTGGGCGCTTACTTCTGGAAAAAGCGTCATCCAGCAGCGGCGCTTGTAAGCATGATTGGTGGTGGAAGTCTGACAATAATCGTGATCCTGGCGCGCATCGACATGCCGTTCGGTCTGGATGCCAGCGTTTTCGGCATCCTTCTGTCTGCCTTGCTCTTTTTTACCCTGTCATTGCTATTTACGAAGGTATCCGCACATGCCGGATCGGATTGAAAAGCTGGGACATTCGGTTGTCCAGCACGGCAAGGCCAACGACCGGGTTTATCTGATGAAACTGGCCCGCTGTGATCTGCCCCACATCCAGGACGATCTTAAATCGCTTGCAGAAAAGCACCATTACAGTAAAATATTCTGCAAGGTGCCGGCCTGGGCCCGAAAGTCCTTTGAAAAAAAAGGTTTCGAGAAAGAGGCCGAAATACCGGCCTACTATCAGGGAAGAACCGATTTGATTTTTTATTCCCAGTTTCTGGATGAAAACCGTAAATCTCCTGATCCCGAGCAAGAAAAACGGATGGAAAAGGTGTTCGGTCTTGTGAAAAAGAAGGAGCCCGTATCCTCCACGGAAACCGATTCATTTCACATGCGTCCGCTTTCAGAAGATAATGCAAAAGATCTGGCGGAATTATATCGTCAGGTGTTTGACAGTTACCCTTTTCCGATTTTTGATCCGGATTATCTAACCGACACAATGAAATCACATGTTGATTATTTTGGTGCGTTTGACTCAGAAAGACTCATCGCTGCTTCATCAGCAGAACAAGAAAGAACAGCCTACAGTGTGGAAATGACCGATTTTGCAACGCTGCCAGACTTCCGCGGCCGCGGATTGGCAACCTCCCTGCTTCGTGTGATGGAGGATGTCATGAAAGAAAAAGGGATGATGACGGCCTATACCATTGCACGGGCCATGTCCCTAGGCATGAATATCACATTTGCACGGAGCGGATATGCATATTCCGGTACTTTGGTGAATAATACACAAATCTCTGGAAATATCGAATCGATGAATGTCTGGTATAAATCCCTCCGTTCCATGTAATCCAAGTATTAAAACTACTGAAGTTTGAACCTCAAAAAATGTTGAAACCTCTGAGGATATTTTATGTTTATTTCACTCAAATCCACACCACACTTGACATTCCTTTAAAATTTAATTAAGTTTGGTCACTATTTTGTTTAAGCGGTTAAACAGAGGTGTGTCCATGCGAAAAATTTACAATGAGTTCTTTATATTAATCTTTATAATATTCATTTCGTGTTCCCATTCATCTTATCAAACGGTTCGTCTTTTTCAAACGTCCAAATCGGGTGATCAATTGACGGATAAAGGGCTTGTGTCCCTTGTTGAAAAATCGGATCCTAAACTGGCGACGATTGTCATTGTTCCCACTATAAAATATCAGAAAATCGTCGGATTCGGTGGAGCATTTACAGAGTCCTCCGCATCCATTCTCGATCAACTGAGTGAGGCCAATCGATCCGAAGTGATCCAAAAATATTTTGGTCCAAACGGCGCGGCATACAGCCTGACCCGGACGCACATTAATAGTTGCGATTTTTCCCTGTCCACCTATGCTTATGATATGGTTGCCAATGATAAAGAGTTAAAACATTTCACCATCCAGGAGGATATTGATGATCTGATTCCTTTTATTCAGGATGCGATGAAGGTCTCCAAAGATGGATTTAAAATTCTCGCGTCTCCCTGGACTGCGCCGCCGTGGATGAAGGAGAACAACAGCTGGTATGATGGTGCATTGAAGCAGGAATATTATCCTACATGGGCATTATATTTCTCTAAGTACATCCACGCCTATCAGGAGCAGGGCATTGACATCTGGGGCGTGACTGTAGAGAATGAGCCGCTGGGAAATGGCGGGCAATGGGAGTCCATGACCTTCACACCTGAAACCCATGCTGAGTTTATTAAAGATCATCTGGGTCCGCAATTCAAGGCGGATAGACTGGAAACGGAAATCCTGGTATATGATCAGAACCGGGATCATCTCCAGGAATGGGCGTCGATGCTCCAGGATCCAGAAGTGGCCAAATATGTATGGGGTACGGCGGTGCATTGGTATAGCAGCACAGTCGACTGGTATCCGGATGAATTGAATGCGGTTCATGAACAATATCCCGATAAAGCACTCATGCACACCGAGGGATGTATCGATAATATCGGCAATGATGAGCCGGAGGGTGCGTGGCTGAAAGATGACTGGTATTGGGAAAAGGAGGCCACCGATTGGGGGTTTTACTGGGCCGCTGAAGAGGATAAAGCAGGCCATCCTCCCTATGCACCAGTCTACCGTTACGCACGTGATATTATTGGCGGGCTCAACAGCTGGCTCACAGGCTGGATCGACTGGAATATGGTGCTCGATTTCCAGGGTGGGCCCAATCATGCCAATAACTGGTGCGTGGCGCCGGTGCTTGCTGATCCAGAAACAGATGCAGTTTATTACACACCGCTTTATTATGTGATGGCGCATTTCAGCAAGTTTATACGGCCGGGCGCGCACAGAATTGATGTGCAATCCAATCTTGATGACCTGATGGTTACAGCCTGTGAAAATCCGGATGGATCTATTATTGTTGAAATCTTGAATCAGGGAGATCAGCCTATCAATTTTCAGATCCAACTCAAGAATCAGGTTTATCCGGTAACAATCCCGGATAACACGCTTCAAACGCTTGTGATCCAGTAATAAAAATTGATCTAATCACTTTCCGGAGGATACAGTGAACAACACATCAGGAAAATTATCATTCAAAGAAAAAGTCGGATACGGTCTCGGAGACACAGCGTCCAATCTGTACTGGCAGATGTTTGTCAACTTTCTGCTCTTTTTCTATACCGATATCTTCGGTATATCCGCAGCAGCTGCGGGAACCATGCTCATGGTATCACGGTTCTGGGACGCAATCAATGATCCCATGATGGGCATTATTGCGGATCGAACACAAAGTAAATGGGGACGTTTTCGTCCCTATCTGATCTGGATATCCGGGCCCTTGGCCGTCGTTGGGGTGTTGGCCTTTATCACGCCCGATTTAAGTGTCACCGGTAAAATTATCTATGCCTATATCACTTACACGCTCATTATGATGGCCTATACGGCTATCAATATTCCTTATTCAGCTTTAATGGGTGTTTTAACTCCAAGCACAAAAGAGCGAACAAGCGTTGCAACCTATCGATTTGTGCTGGCCTTTGTGGGTGCCTTTATCGTGCAAGGTTTGACACTTCCATTGGTGCGATTATTTGGAGGCGGCAATCAGGCTCTCGGATTTCCATTGACCATGGGTGCCTTCGGAGTGTTGGCAGGCATTCTGTTTTATATCACATTTGCGACGACAAAAGAGCGTGTGCAACCACCGGCTAGTCAAAAGACATCCTTGAAGAAGGATCTGAATGATTTAATCCACAATCGACCCTGGATGGTTTTGCTCGTCATGGGAATCTTTACACTGGGATATATTGTCGTTAGAAGCGGTTCGATCTTGTATTATTTTAAATATTATATTGGCAATGAACTTCAATCCGCACTTTTTATGGTATTGGGTACAATCGCTGTGATTGCGGGAGTTGCCTGTACTCAGTTCTTTTCGAAGATGCTTGGAAAGAAGAAACTTTATTTAATTGTCATGACACTCACATCATTACTCACAATTCTTTTTTACTTTGTCCCAAAGGACCAAATTATCCTGGTTTTTGCGGTGCATATTCTGATCTCCTTTGTTATGGCACCACAGGCTCCCCTGCTCTGGGCCATGTATGCTGATACAGCAGATTACTCAGAATGGAAAAATGAGCGGCGTGCCACAGGCCTTGTTTTTTCAGCGGCCACGTTTGCTCAAAAGTTCGGGCTTGCAATTGGCGGTGGGCTGGCTGGCTTTCTTTTAGCGGGTTTTGGTTTTAAGGCCAATGTGGAACAAACCCCTGAAGCGCTTAAGGGAATTCTGTTGATGATGAGTTTGATTCCCGCCGTCGGTTCGATCGTTGCTATGGTTGCTGCTATTTTCTATAAACTGGATGACAAGACCATGGAGAAGATTGAAAATGAATTGAAGGAAAGGAAAATTAATGAGTAGAAATCAAAGACAATTATCTCATCACATATCGGTCGGGATAATCTTTTGGATGTGGATACTTATCTACTCAGGACTTGCCCAGACGATGGACGAATCTCAAGGTTCAAATTTAAATCTCCCTCAAAGTGAAGAAGATTTACTGGCAGGTTCACTCATTGCTGTTGCCTATTCAGGATTCAGGGAAGGACAACACCCTGACAGAGGAGATGGTGCTGTGAATCCTTCTGATTCAGAGATATTGGAAGATCTTCGTATCCTGTCTAAAAATGCTAACTTTAATTTGATCCGCTTGTATGATTCTCAGGAGAATTCTGAGACCGTACTAAAAATTATCCGTGAGCATAAGCTTAAAATAAAGGTATTGTTGGGTATGTGGCTGGAAGCTGAAATTAGCAATCATGAAGGTTGTTTCTGGCTTACGGAGCCCATCCCTGATGAAAAGCTGGCGGAGAATAAAGTCAAGAATGATACGGAAATTGCTCGTGGCATCTGGTTGGCAAATGAGTACCCGAAGATTGTGGTTGCCGTAAATGTGGGCAATGAAGCGCTTGTTGAATGGCACGATCATATGATCAGTCCTGATTCTGCAATTGTCTATGTGAAAAGAGTGCAGGCAGCAATTAAACAAGCCGTAACAGTTTCGGACAGTTATGGCTGGTGGCAAAAAGATCCCAAAGCCGCAGCGCTGGCAGAAGCTGTCGATTTCATATCGTTGCATTCCTACCCGCTGTGGGAAGGCAAAGGGATCGAAGAAGGATTGTCATTTACCGTGGCAACCATCGAGGGCATAAAAAATATGTTCCCCGATAAAATGATTGTGATCACCGAAGTGGGTTGGGCAACCGTAGCCTCAGAATTCGGGGAGCGCGCCAGCGAGGAACAGCAGAAACGGTATTATCATGAAATGAAACAATGGGCAAAACAAAATAATGTAACCACGTTTTTCTTTGAAGCCTTTGATGAAGACTGGAAGGGTGATCCGAACAATCCACTTGGCGCTGAAAAACACTGGGGATTGTTTACGGTTGATCGAAAAGCTAAAATGGTGATGTATGACTTATATCCTGAGCTTCTGCCTGTAAAGGAATAAAGGTAAATGGGGATAGTGAATCCTGTTATTAAGAGAATACAAAGGAAAAGTTTGAAAAGGACTGGTCGCGAATGCACAAGTTTATACTCCTTCTTCTATCCGTGTTTCCCCTCGTTGTTTTTGGCGGACCGTTGATGAATCCGCAAACCGAGGGGAAAATCGCTAGGCTGATTCAACAGATGACCCTTGAAGAAAAGATTGGTCAGATGACACAGCGAAATGGAGCTGATGGTCATGAGGATCAGATTCGGGATGGTTTGATCGGATCAATTTTGAATGAAATTGATACAGACAAACTAAACAACATCCAGCGCATCGCCATGAAAGAAAGTAGAATGGGGATTCCGCTTATAATTGGAAGAGATGTTATTCATGGTTTTCGAACAGTATTCCCCATACCTCTTGGGCTGGCTGCCAGCTGGAATCCTGAATTAATCAAGCAGGGGACACGAATTGCTGCAATCGAAGCTGCATCAGTCGGTGTAAGGTGGACTTTTGCCCCGATGATGGATATCTGCCGTGACCCTCGTTGGGGACGAATTGCTGAAACTTTGGGCGAAGATCAATATCTCGCCAGCGTTTTAGCCGTGGCAATGGTTGAAGGATTTCAAAGTGATGATCTTTCAAATAAAGACGCGCTGGCTGCCTGCGCAAAACATTTTGCAGGCTACGGTGCAGCCGAAGGTGGACGTGATTACAACACAACATCCATTCCCGAACAATTAATGAGGGATGTATATCTCAAACCATTTAAAGCATGTACCGATGCAGGCGTTGCTACTTTTATGGTAGCATTTAATGAAATTAACGGTGTACCAGCTTCAGGAAATTCATTTCTTCTCAAACAAATTTTAAGAGATGAATGGAACTTTGACGGATTTGTTGTCAGTGACTGGGCATCGATTACACAAATGATAAACCACGGTTATTGCCGAGATGATAAACATGCTGCTGAAAGGTCTTTAAATGCCGGACTTGAAATGGAAATGGCAACTTCTACTTTTATTGATCATATAAAAAATCTGTTGGATGAGCAAAAAATCACAATGCAAACCATAGATGATGCCGTTAGAAATATCTTGCGTATCAAATTCAGGCTTGGACTATTTGAGAATCCATATACAGATCCTGCTGATTTCCCTGAACTTGTTAATGCAGAACATCTGGCAGCAGCAAAGGAATCAGCAATTCAAAGTGTGGTTATGCTGAAGAACGATAATCAGGTATTACCTCTTTCGAAAGAAATCAAAAGCATTGCAGTAATCGGTCCGATGGCTGATGATCAATTTGAACAGCTTGGCACATGGACATATGATAAAAACATTGAAGACACTCAGACTCCATTAATGGCGCTTAAAAAATTCGACAAATCATCTGCAAAAATTAATTATGTACAAACGCTTGAATATTCACGGGCAAAAGATAAAAAAGACTTTCAAAAAGCAGTTGAAGCCGCTGAAAAATCTGATGCTGTGTTGATGTTTATGGGTGAAGAATCAATCCTTTCAGGTGAAGCTCACTGTCGTGCAAATATTGATTTACCAGGAATACAGGAAGATTTAATTCATGAAATAAGTAAAACAGGCAAACCTATTGTATTAGTCATCATGGCTGGAAGACCTATAACAATTGGAAATATTATCGACAAAGTCGATGCAATACTATTTTCATTACACCCGGGAACAATGGGTGGCCCAGCGCTAGTAGATTTGATATTTGGTGAAGTATCGCCTTCTGGAAAATTACCCGTGACTTACCCAAAAGTTGTCGGTCAAATTCCGCTTTACTACAATTATAAAAATACTGGAAGACCTTTTGATCCCAAAACGTATGTCCCAATGGATAGTATTCCAGTCAGAGCCTGGCAAACATCACTTGGCAATGAAACTCATTATATTGATGCTGGTCATAAACCACTCTATCCATTTGGTTATGGACTTTCATATACCACTTTTGAATATAGTGATCTGAAATTATCTTCAAATAAAATTAAGCTTGTTGAAAAATTACAGGTCTCAGCAAAAATCACAAACACGGGTGAAGTTGCTGCAACAGAAATTGTTCAATTATACATTAGGGATTTGGTGGGAGATATCACTCGTCCGGTTCGTGAATTAAAAGGATTCGAACGGTTGCAACTAAATCCTGGCGAATCAAAAACTGTTACTTTTGAACTTTGTAAAGATGATCTTGATTTTCATAATCAAAAAATGCAGTTAGTTACTGAACCTGGCAAATTCCACGTGTGGATCGGTCCAAGTTCCACAGAGGGATTGCAGGGTGAGTTTGAAATTGTCCAATAAAAATAAGTGAGATTAACTATGAAGAAAATGATGACTTTACTATCCATTGGGATGATTCTCATTCTGTTAGTGGGATGCGAGATTTCATCCCAAAAAATCCAGATTGATCTGACGAAACAGCAGTGGAACGGGCGGGCGATATCTTATAGCGGGTATCGTGAAGGTCAGAATCCGCAAAAGCATATTTATCCTTCGCAGGATGAGATTCTGGAAGATTTGAAAATTCTTGAGAAAAACTGGGGATTGATCCGCATCTATGGTGCTGATCAGCACAGTGAGGATGTGCTTCAGGTTATCCGCCGGGAGAAAATTCATGTTAAAGTCATGTTGGGGATATGGCTTGATGGTGAACCGGGATACGAAGCGGACAATGCCAAGCAAATTGAAACGGGTATCCGGCTGGCCAATGAATACTCCGACATTGTCGTAGCGGTAAATGTAGGAAATGAGATTTTAGCTTCCTGGTCGAATCACAAGGTACCTGAGGAAACGGTCATTCAGTATATCCAAAAGGTGCAGGCTGAGATCGAGCAGCCGGTGACTGTGGCGGATGATGTGATTTACTGGCGCGAGCATAGCGCGAAGCTGGCCGAGGTGGTGGATTTTGTGTGCATGCATTCCTACCCGATGTGGGCCAAGCAGGATATTGACAGTGCCATGTCCATGACGAAGGACCATTTTCAGAGTGTGCGCGATTTTCTTCCAGACAAGACCATCGTCATCAGCGAAGCGGGATGGGCAACTTATTCCGTGGGTGACCTTCACGCGCCGAAAGCCGGAGATGAGGTCAAGCAAATCCGTTACTTCAATGAGTTGATGGAATGGGCCGAAGCAAACGGTATCACGGTTTTCTTTTTTGAGGATTTTGATGAGCCGTGGAAGGGATCGGGCACGGAAGGACATTGGGGCCTTTTCTCCGAGGGACGTAAAGCAAAACCAGCGATGCAGAAGTGGTATCCGGATCTCATGCCGGATGGGCCAACGTCGCCATTCTATACAGATTGAAGACAGTACACAGTAAACAGTATGTCGTAGGGCGTATATCGTAGATCGTGGGAGTGTCGTCCAGTTTTTTATTAAAAGCAACAATACAATGAGTAGGGAGAATATTTGAAACGGTATATCGGTAAAGCACCATTTGTGATGGATGAAAAATCTGTTACAGGGAATTATGTAGAGATTCATGGTGAGCAGTTTTATCAGATCTCCAATTATGATGTCATGCAACCCTTTTTCATGAGTTTGGTCAGTGACTCGGATCACTGGATGTTTATTTCGAGCAATGGTGGGCTGACAGCCGGGCGGAAGAATCCTGACAACGCGCTGTTTCCCTATTACACGGATGATCGCATTCACGATGCACAGGATCAGACGGGCAGCAAGACGATTGTCCTCCTTTCCAACCAGGATCAGACCTGTCTCTGGGAGCCGTTTTCAAATCGATATCAGGGTGTCTATTCCCTCCAACGAAATCTATTTAAGAATATTCCCGGCAACAAGCTGATCTTCGAAGAGGTGAATACGGATCTGGGTTTAACCTTCCGTACCGCTTGGATGAACAGCGAACGGTTCGGTTTTGTGAAACGATCCACTTTGCTTAATCATAACGATCAGACTGTCCAAATTAATATTGTGGATGGCATTCAGAATATCCTGCCTTTCGGCATTAATCGACGCTTCCAGCTAGAATACAGCACTTTGGCCGACGGATATAAAAAGAATGAGCTCGATTCCGAAACAGGGCTGGGCATTTTCCGTATGAGTTCCATCCCCACGGACAAGGCCGAACCGAGCGAGGCGCTCAAGGTGACGATGGTCTGGGCAGCAGGACTTGACTCTCCATTGCATCTGCTTTCATCCAATCAACTTGATGCATTTAGGCACTGTGAATCCTTAACCGAAGAAACCGACGAACACGGCGCACGCGGAGCTTATTTTATAAATACGCAATTTGTATTGGGTGCAAGTGATGAGAAATTCTGGCATATCGCTGCGGATGTCAGCCAGGATCGCTCTGCAGTAGCTGATCGCATCCTGATGTTGAAAACCGGGATCACTCCGGCTCAGCAAATTGAAGAAGATGTAAATCACGGGACTGAAAAACTTGTCCGGATTGTCGCTAACTCAGATGGTCTTCAGACCTCTGCAGACGCGCTCAGTGCGAACCGACATTTTGCCAATGTGCTCTTTAATGAAATGCGCGGCGGCATCTTTGATCAGGATTACCAGATAGAGCGTTCTGATTTTATTCAGTTTGTTCAAACTGCAAATAAACCGGCGGCTGAAATTCATCGTAGTTTTCTGGAATCGCTCCCCGAGATAATCGATCATGCCGATTTGATCCATCAGGTTAAAGCGCTGGATGATCCGATTTTAGAAAAACTCTGCTATGAGTATCTGCCACTCACCTTCGGGCGGCGGCACGGTGATCCAAGCCGGCCGTGGAATATTTTCTCCATTGATATCAAGGATGCACAGGGTGAGAAAATCCTCAACTATCAGGGGAACTGGCGGGATATTTTTCAGAACTGGGAAGCACTGGGTTATTCATTCCCCGGATATATTGAAAGCATGATTTTCAAATTTCTGAACGCGACCACAGCCGATGGGTACAATCCCTATCGTGTGATGCGGGACGGATTTGAGTGGGAGGTGCTTGATCCGGATGATGCCTGGTCGTATATCGGATACTGGGGTGATCATCAGATTGTTTATTTGCTGAAATTGCTTGAAGTGTCTTCCAAGTTTCATCCCGAAACACTGCAAACTTTCTTATGCCATGATATTTTCGCATACGCGAATGTGCCGTACAGGATTAAACCGTATTCGGATCTACTCAAAGATTCCCAAAACACGATTGATTTCGATGTCGAGTTGGATACAGAAATTCAGGAACGTGTCAAACAAATTGGCATGGACGGTAAGTTTATTCACGATCCACAAGGTCGAATGATTCAGATCAACATGACCGAAAAGATGCTAGTGACCGTGCTGGCCAAGTTGTCAAATTTCATTCCTGAAGCGGGCATTTGGATGAACACTCAGCGGCCGGAATGGAATGATGCCAACAACGCGCTTGTCGGATCGGGTGTCTCTATGGTGACGCTTTACTATCTGCGCCGGTTCATGGCATTTATGAAATCACTATTTGAAACTTTCACTGAGACGGACATTCCAATCTCATCGGAAGTGGCGAATCACTTCAATCATACAGTTCAGGTATTTATCCAATTTGCAGGATTGCTGGAGGCCCCGATTTCTGATAAAAACCGGAAGTCGATTCTCGATGCGCTCGGGCAGGCAGGGAGTGATTACCGAAAAACCATCTATCAGAAGGGATTCACGGGCGAACACCAATCCATTTCTGTTTCATCCATCTCAGCATTTTGTGATTGGGCGTTTCAGTACATCGATCATTCAGTCAAGGCGAATCGATGTGAAGATGGTCTCTATCATGCTTACAATCTGATGCAAGTGGATGGGGGAAATATTAAAATTCGACACCTGTACGAGATGCTGGAAGGACAGGTGGCTGTGCTTAGTGCTGGATCGCTTTCCACAGTAGAATCACTGGAAGTTCTCGATGCGCTACGGCAAAGTGCATTGTACCGTGAGGATCAGAACAGCTACATTCTTTATCCTGATCGGGAATTGCCAAAATTCCTTGAGAAAAACAATATTCCGCAAGAAGCTATCGAGTCGTCCAATCTATTAAAAAAACTTCTCGCTGATGGCGATCAACAGATCGTCTCGCAGGATGCGAATGGACAAGCACATTTTAATGGTGATTTTCGAAATGTCCGTTTGCTCGAAGAGCAGCTCGACAAGCTCGCTGCGGGCAGTTATGGTGAGCTGATCCAGAATGAGAAATCATCTATCCTCCAAATCTATGAAGATCTGTTCGACCATCAGTCTTTCACGGGCCGGTCCGGTACGTTTTACAAATATGAGGGACTTGGATCGATTTACTGGCACATGGTATCCAAATTATTATTGGCAGTGCAGGAAGTCTTGATTCATGCTATCAATGAGCATGCGGATGTAACTGTCATCCAAAGATTGAAAGCCCATTACACCGAAATCCGTGAGGGGATCGGCGTGCACAAATCACCGGAGTTGTATGGCGCGTTTCCGACAGATCCCTATTCGCACACACCCGGATTTGTTGGTGTGCAGCAGCCCGGTATGACAGGTCAGGTCAAGGAAGACATTCTCACGCGATTCGGAGAGCTGGGCATTGAAATCCGTGAAGGTAAAATTTCTATCCGCAAAGAATTAATCAATCGGGACGAATTTCTCAACTCTTCCCAATCCTTTACCTACTATGATGTCAATCAACAAAAACAATCCGTCATACTTGATGCGGGATCAATTGCGTTTACTTATTGCCAGGTCCTTTTTGTGTATCATCTGTCCGATGAAGAAAAAATCCAGTTGACTCTTTCTGATGGATCAGATCAAATCCTGTCCGATCTCTGTTTGAATCATAACTTGAGTGAAAAAGTTTATAAAAGAACGGGAGATATTGTCAGACTGGACGTATCGTTCGATTTCTAAAAAGAATTGCCTTATTCTATTTTATAACCTCCGAGATCCTGGCGATCTTGGAGGTTTTTTATTTTAATTGCTGCCCACGTTATTGTCTTCATCGAGAATCCATCCTACAAACTTGTATTTTATGTTGCATGATACAAAAAAAATATGTTCTTTAAACAATCCAATTCATGTACCACTCAACTTGAAGGAGTATCCATGGCCATCGCGACCGGATTCGACAATGAGAAATACCTGAGTCAGCAATCTGCTGCAATTCTTGAACGGGTGGAACAGTTTGACGGTAAATTGTATCTGGAATTCGGTGGCAAGATTTTGTTTGATATGCACGCCTCCCGTGTACTGCCCGGATTTGATCCCAATGTGAAAATGCGGCTCCTTGCCAAACTAAAAAATCAGGCCAATATTATCTTGTGTATTTATGCGGGGGACATTGAGCGAAAAAAAGTGCGAGCTGATTTTGGAATCACCTATGATACAGATGCCCTGAAGCTGATTGATGATCTCAGAGGTTGGGGGCTTGATGTCAGTGCAGTGGTGATTACACGCTATGATGAACAACCTGCGGCCAGAGTGTTTAAAAATCGGCTGGAACATCGTAACGTTCGCGTGTATACCCATCAATTTACCAAAGGGTATCCCACAGATGTGGATATGATTGTCAGTGACACGGGATACGGCGCCAATCTCTATATCGAAACAGATAAACCGCTTGTGGTAGTGACCGGTCCGGGACCTGGAAGCGGTAAGCTGGCCACGTGTCTCTCGCAATTGTACCACGAATACAAACAAGGTATTCATGCCGGATATGCCAAATTCGAGACCTTTCCGATCTGGAACCTTCCAGTCAAGCATCCTGTGAATATTGCTTATGAATCAGCCACTGCTGATCTCCGGGATTACAATGAGATTGATCCCTTTCATCTCGAAGCGTATGGCAAGACCACGGTGAATTACAACCGGGATGTGGAAATCTTTCCGGTTTTGAAACGCATTCTTGAAAAAATCACCGGTGCTGAAGCTGTGTACCAGTCTCCCACTGATATGGGAGTCAACTGTGCCGGATTTGGTATCGTGGATGATGAAGTCGTACGTGAAGCGTCAAAACACGAAATCATCAGGCGTTGGTTCAGGTACGCATGCGAACATGTCATGGGATTTGTGGACAAAGAAACCGTGCAGCGGGCCGAATTGATTATGAAAGAGCTGGATCTGAAACCCGAAGACCGGTCTGTAGTAGAACCGGCCAGGAACGCTGCCCGTGAAGGAGAGAAACAGAACAAGGGAAATGAAGGCATTTATTGCGGTGCCGCACTTGAACTGGCAGAGGGTCAGATTATCACCGGTAAAAATTCACCTTTGATGCATGCCGCATCCAGCCTTATTCTGAATGTGATTAAAACTCTTGCTGCGATTCCAGATGACATTCATCTGCTTTCCCCAAATGTAACCGAATCTATCATGAAATTAAAGGGCACTATTCTTGGGTCAAAAAGTATCAGTCTGAATCTTGACGAAACCCTGATTGCGCTTAGCATCAGTGCCGCAACCAATCCAACAGCAGAAGCAGCTATGATGAGGTTATCCAAGCTTAGAGGATGCAATGTCCATGTGACTCATATTCCCACACCAGGTGATGAGGCAGGGCTTCGAAAGCTCGGACTCAATATGACGAGTGATCCCAATTTTTCATCAAAATCCCTTTTTATGGATTGATTTGTTTTAAGTTCATCTCAATGTTGAAATAAAAAATAGCTTGCGTTATTATCTCAAATCTACTACATTCAGTTAGAAATCTAATAAATCCAGGAAGGAATTGTGAGCAAATGAAAAATGATTTTTTCTACAATTCGTATCTGGTCACCCGCCTTTTTTTAAAGCACATGGGTGTCTCATTCAAGGAAGCCGGGCATAAAATTCTGCCCGAGCACTGGCTTATCCTCACACTTCTGAGCGATGGAAAACCGCTAAACCAACAGTATATTGCGAATCGTACGGTTAAGGACAAGGCGACCATTACGCGGGCTATCGATCAATTGATCGAACGGAAACTTATCAGCCGCAAGCAAAATCCGAAAGACCGCCGCGCCAATCTGATTTCTCTTCTTCCTGCTGGTAAAAAAGAACTCGAGACGCTAATGAAGGTCTTTCAGAAGATGGAGAAGGGAATCCTTGATGAGCTCTCTGTGGAGGAGCGTAAGACGACCATCGCGCTTTTCAAGCGGTTGATCAAAGAGATGGAATAGTCCGTCTACAGAATTAGGTTAGCATAAAGAAGGGAATCTCTTGCAGGTTCCCTTTTTAGCGTATAAGGATAATCCGGCGGGATTGCTGGTAAGTATCTGTCTTTACCCGTAGAATATATACCCCTGAAGTCACATCCAAATTTTGGCGGGATTGACCGCTCCAACGTATTTCATGTGAACCTGCTTGTTGATGCACATCCAGAGTAATCGGGTTGTGTGATGATTTGATCCATGTTTGCTGGGCGGTACAAAAAGTAGTTATTCCGAATATGAAGATCCAGCTCAGGATTTTCATGGAGCCCTCATTTCTTCGATTCGCAGAATGACAACATCTCGAGATTTAACAGTGGTGATCCACAACTGAATGGGGATAATGCCCTGCTCTGTTCGGCGATAGAGTGTGGTTTCTACATTGGTTTGCGACTCGCCTGATTTGTACGTGTGCATTACGGTTTTTCGGATCGTGCACGTGGGGCAATGGGTTGTATTTCTACATCCGCCAGGGAGTTGGGCATGGGCGCATTCCATGAAGTCTCCACTGAGCTGATTTTCTATTTCATGCAGATCTTTATGGAGTAGTTTTTCCACCCTGCCGTTGGCAGTGAGCAGCTGGCCTTCCTTGTCAATAGCCATAACCGGTACGTCAATTTCATCGAGGAAATGTCTCAAGCTTCCGGGCTTATCACCTATAAGCAGGGCTTCACATTCGATACACATCCCATGTGAAACACCAGGGCATGAATCAAGACTATCTGCAATATTATTACCACACCACGCGCAAATTTTATGCATTATTGATATCGATGTTATTCGAGAAATCCGATTGACCAAAGATACAAAGATAACATTCCGAATCCAAGGGGGAATTGTTAAGTCCTCCCTTGAGGCGACCGGAGGAAGTGCCTGTGGTAGAGGATTTAGGTGGGTGTCCTACACCCCCACAGAAAGCCATTTGATTTATCAAAATCATTTTGTAAATTTTAACTGTCTTCTTTTCGTGAAGACTTGTCAATATCTGACACGATAGAATCAGTTGAATATCGAGATTCAAACATACACATACCGGACGCCACGACCCTTAAAACCTGTTCGGCCATGGGCGGTCTGAAACTAGAAACGAGTATCCAGAGAAGATTATCAACTGTGTCAATTCTTAATACGAGTCCCCATCAAAATATATCCCTTTTTGCACTCTTTTTTTATATGCATTTTCACACATATTCATAAATTGAGTTTTATGTGGGTGATTTCCCCCAAAATCTATTTCACCATGAACGGCAACAGGAGAATATTACCATGCCTCAGATAGTAACAAGACCTCTTCGAATCATATTTCTCAGTCTCATTGGGCTCTGTTTATTTCCAATCCTCACTCAAGCCGCTGTCATCTACGTGGACACCGATGCCACCTCTGGTGCTGATGACGGATCATCCTGGACCGATGCTTTTACCAAAGTGCAGGATGGCATTGGCGCTGCCGTCAGCGCTGATGCCATTTGGGTAGCCGCAGGGACCTACTATCCCGACGAAGGCACAGGACAAACCAATAATGCCCGGACATCGACCTTCCAGCTGAAAAGCGGCGTGGGTTTGTACGGTGGATTTGGAGGAACGGAAACCCTGCTGAGCCAGCGCAGTGTGGGCGGTAACCTCACGATTCTCAGTGGTGACCAGGACCAAAGCGGGACCAAAAATACCAACGATGCCTATCATGTGGTGACGGGTGTCACCGGCGGAACACTGGACGGTTTCACCATCACAGGTGGTAATGCCGACGGTTCGAATCCCAATAATCAGGGCGCAGGGATGTATAACAGCAGCGCCAATCCCGCGGTGTCCAACTGTACATTCACAGGCAATGCGGCATCGGATGGTGGCGGGATGCGCGCCAGCAACTCCACCCTCACCGTGACCAATTGCGTGTTTACCGACAATACCGCGAGCGGTTGGGGGGGCGGGATGGATATCAACGGCGGCAATCCGACAATCACGAATTGCACGTTTAGTAACAATACGTCTGGTGCCGATATGGGCCATAGCATCATGGTTATGTCCTACGGCAGCCCGACGATTATCAAGAACTGCATTGTGTGGGGTGCCAATTATCCGGTCTATATAGATGCGGGAGCGCTCGCGACCATTACGTACAGTGACATTCAGTTGTCCAGCGGCACCTATTCAGGTACGGGAAACATTAATTCTATCCCACTCTTTGTCAATGGATTGCATCTGGATGATCGCAGTCAATGTATTGGTACGGCAACCGCCACCGGCGCGCCCGCAACAGACCTTGAAGGAACCACTCGCGGTACGCCCCCTGATATGGGAGCCTATGAAAATAGTCGTAATACACGCCTTAATTCAACCATTTATGTGGATGCGGATGCTGTCGGCAACAATAATGGCAGTTCCTGGTCAGATGCATTTACCAGTTTAAGGGACGCTATTTCCGTTGCTTCTACAGGTGATGGAGTCTGGGTCGCGACTGGCACCTACTATACGGATGAAGTTTATGGCCAATCCAACAATTCGCGTGCTTCAACATTCCAGCTTAAAAACGGGATGGGTTTGTATGGCGGCTTTGCGGGAACTGAGACTCTGCTCAGTCAGCGCAGTGTGGGCAGCAATACCACCATTCTTAGTGGGGATCAGGATCAAAGCGGCACCAAGAATTCAAATGATGCCTATCATGTGGTCACGGGGGTGACCGGCGGCACGCTGGATGGTTTCACAATCACAGGTGGTAATGCCGACGGTTCGAGCCCCAATAATCAGGGCGCAGGGATGTACAACAGCAGCGCCAATCCCGTGGTGTCCAACTGTACATTCACAGGCAATGCG
>JABMRT010000035.1 GCA_013202295.1 Candidatus Zhuqueibacterota bacterium | reverse complement strand
TTTATAACCTATTGAAATTCCTTATTGCCTGGGTGGCGGAATAGGTAGACGCAAGGGACTTAAAATCCCTCGTCCTTTTTGGACGTGCCGGTTCGATTCCGGCTCCCGGTACTCTAAAAAAAGAAAAGCTTTTATATACAACCCACCCGATAAGGTGGGTTTTTTTACAGGATCTTCCACAGGAAAACATTATGCTATCTTGTGTTATTTTCGATATGGATGGGGTTATATCAGACAGCGAACCTCTGCATCATATTGCCGAGAGAAAACTGCTCGCACAATTTGATGTTGAACTTGCTCAAGACGAGATTGAAAGTTTTACAGGAATGAGCACGAATCCCATGCTGCAGCATTTAATTGATACTTACAATATTTCAACTCCGCTTGAAAATTTGGCCCGGCAACTGACTGAAAATCTTCACCAGGTATTTAGTGAGAGGATTAAACCGATCCCGCAAGCAATTCCTTTGATTCAATCCCTCAATGAGCAAGGTATCCCACTCGCTGTGGGATCGAGTTCGAGTCCACGGTTAATTGATCTGGTGCTTGATAAATTGGATATTCAGGTCTATTTTAAAGCTGTGGTGAGTGGTCATGAAGTCTCAAAGAGCAAACCGCATCAGGATATATTTCTTGAAATCGCCAGCCGACTGCATGTTTCTCCACAAGAGTGTGTGGTGATTGAGGATTCGAAAAATGGCGTGCTGGCTGCGAAAGAGGCGGGGATGGTCTGTGTGGGATTTGAGAGCCCGAACAGTCCGAATCAGGATTTGAGCAGAGCTGATTGGATTATTGATGATTTATCCTTGATAAAAACAATTGATCTAGAAAAACTCCTGGAATCTGTCCGGGTGAATTAGGGGAGTTTTATGAAATTGATTGAGACGTTTCAGAACACATTTAATCGTGATCCTATTCTGAAAGCCAAAGCACCGGGGCGTGTGAATCTTATTGGTGAGCATACCGATTATAATGATGGATTCGTGATGCCGATCGCAATCCAATATGTCGTGACAGTGCTAGCCGCTCCACGTGATGATGGCCATGTTAACCTTTATTCCGTGGATTTTGACGCACATTCCACTTTTAACATGGATAACGAGATCCCACATGATGAAACACAGACATGGAGCAATTATGAGCGTGGTGTATTTGCTGGATTTCTGAAACGCGGCATGAAATCCATCGGCGCTGATTTGCTGATTCAGGGCAATGTGCCGATTGGCGCAGGACTCAGCTCGTCTGCTGCCATTGAAATGGCAACATCAGTGGCTCTTCGCACTTTGAATAATTTTGATATATCCCAAGTGGAATTGGTGAAGCTCTCGCAGGAAGCGGAGAATCAGTTCGTGGGCATGAATTGCGGGATCATGGATCAGTTCATCTCAGGCATGGGGCAGGCAGGAAAATCCTTGTTTCTGGATTGCCGAAGTCTTGAATTTGAACTGGTTCCATTTCCGAGTGATGATTTTTCCGTGGTCATTATGAATACCAAGGTGAAGCGTGAACTGACCGGTACGGAGTACAATGAACGCCGCAGTCAATGTGAGGAAGGCGTGCGAATTCTGCAGAAAAACTTGCCTGATATCCGAGCATTGAGGGATGTGTCTGTCCAACAATTTAATCAGTATAAGGACGAGCTGCCGGAACTGGTTTGCAATCGGTGTACGCATGTCGTGCGCGAAAATGACCGGGTCGAGCAATTTGTTCGGGCGCTCAAAGCCAAAAATTCTGCTCGAATGGGCGAACTGCTTCTGGCCTCCCATTCCGATTTACGTGATCTGTATGAAGTGAGCTGCAAGGAGTTGGATCTTATGGTTGAAATTGCGATGGGTGTGGAGGGTGTGATTGGTGCACGTATGACGGGTGCGGGATTTGGGGGGTGTGCTATTGCGGTCGTTCAAAAGGGCCGTGAGAAGGCTCTTGAAGATGTAATTATGGTACAGTATCCTGCAAAAACGGGGATTCAGCCCGAGGTGTATATTTCAGCACCGTCTGATGGAGCGGGTGTGAAAATGTTGAATCAGTAAAATAAAGATGTCCCATTTTTTAAGCCCAGGTGTATTGTCGGGGTTTTTCATATTTCTGTCCTTTTCTCTAGAAGAAAAGGACTCCCGCAAGGCGGGATCAATTAATAGTATTTTTTCTGTTTGAAGACAAAAGAATCGACCTTTTTGAATGCAGGGAATGTGGACATGAGAATGGATATACTAACTTTTTAATCCCCCTTCACCACACTTTGCTCATCCCGAACTATCGGAATGAAGGCCCACCCTTTCTCTATCACAATATTTCAGCGCATCAAAAAGGCCAAGAAAAAATCTTTGGATATTTAATCAGGGTATAATTATGAAAAATAACATCATTCTTATTGAGAAAATACTACAGGATGAGACCTTCCGGTTCGCCAGGCGAGATTCGGAAAAGATCGCGAGGATTGAAGCGTCGATATGTGTGAGTGGATTGCTGGAGCCGGTCTGGGTCCGCGCTTCCTCGGACGGCTGGCAAATTCTCGCCGGATTCAGTCGATTTGAGGCAGCCAAAGCCGCAGGACTTTCAGAACTTCCTGTTCGAAAAGTGTCAACGGATGAATCACTGGTGGACGCGTTTTATCAAGCCCTACTGGCTCACAGGATTTCTGCCGAATTCAACATCATTGAGCGCGCGCGCATTCTGAAAATCATCCAAACACTTAATCCGGTGGAAAAATTAAGAGGTCAGTATCTGACTTTGCTGGAGCTCCCGGACAGACGATCCATGCTGGATGAAGTTGAAGCATTGCTCACACTTGAATCGGAGACTCAATTCTATATCGAAACGTATGGGTTGGCTTTGAAACAAGCTTCCCAGTTCTTAAGGTTTAATGCGGAGGAGCAACGATTTTGCGCCGAATTGGGTGGGGCATTGCTCATCCGCCCCATCGAATTGTTGGCAATATGCACACCCCTTCGGGAAATTTCCGGACGAGACAAATTGTCCATCCAGGATGTGATTTATAATCTTGGCATCCCAGATATATTAAAATCGGACATCCCAAGGGGGGCGAAAATCGGGGAGATCAAGAAACGAATTCTGGAAAGCCGTTTTCCGAAGCTGACCGAATGGAATCAATTAATTGAAAGTTCTGCTCGATCGATGAATCTGCCGGAAAATGTTCAGCTCAAATGGGACAAAACTTTAGAAGCATCGGGTGTGCAGATACAAGCCACAATGCATTCCATTCAAGAGGTTCAGGATTTAGCCAAGATTCTTTCCTCCCATAATGTGGGAAAAGAATTGACTCAATTGTTCAAAGTGTTGGCCTAATGTTTACCCAAATTAAAGAAATCCTGATCGATCATGAAGTGGGAGAGACACCCCTTGTAGCACGTGTACTCAAGAACCGAGGGAAGATTCCGTATGAATTTGTGAAATCATCCAAGATTCAGAATGCAGATTCCTCCCTGAAGCATGGTAAACAGTTGCTGTGGATTACCAGGACACCAGGTGGATCGGTCAAACCCTGTCCGGCGACCAATCCACCCTATCTTTGTTGTCAATACACCACGATTCATGCGATGACCCAGTGTCCATTTGATTGCACATATTGCATCCTACAGGATTATCTTGAGAATCCACTCATCACTCTCTACGCCGATCAGGAGTTGATCTTTCAGGAGATCGCAACCGTCCAGAGAGGCGAACCGAAACGCTTCTTCCGGTTCGGCACAGGCGAATTGGCAGATAGTCTGGCGTTGGATGCTTTGACGGGATTGTCCTCAGATTATATAAAATTTTTCAATACGCGAAAGAACGCGTTGATCGAGCTGAAAACAAAATCCGCCCAAATTGAAAATTTGACTGAATTGAATCCAAAGCATGCTGTGATCTCGTGGTCGCTGAATCCGCTTTCTATTATAAAGAAAGAAGAGCGGCGCGCTGCGTCTCTCCAAGAACGCCTACAAGCAGCCCGGCGTTGTCAGGATGCGGGCTATTTGCTTGGATTTCATTTTGATCCACTACTCCGATTTAAAGAATGGGAATCTGCGTATTGTGATCTGCTTCACCAACTGTTTGATGCTGTCAATCCCGACCGGATTGCATGGATCAGCCTGGGCAGTCTGCGTTTTCCACCCGCGCTCAAGGATGTGATGGTGAAGCGCTTTCCAGGAAGCCGCATTCTTTATGAAGAGATGATCCGCGGCCAGGATGGCAAGATGCGATATATTCGTCCCTTGCGGGTTGAACTGTACCGTAAGGTCTCTGACTGGATTCGTGAATACGCGCCCGATGTGTTCCTCTATTTCTGCATGGAATCTCCGGCAGTTTGGGATGCAGTATTTGGCGGGCATCCCGCATCCAATGCGGATCTGGATTTCGGATTTGCTCAAAGTATATGGGAGCGGTTTAGGGATGAGGTGGACATGGACAGTCCGGAGCGAATGTTTTATTCCTGAATGCTATGTCCTGTTTTAATCAACTGTTTAAATACTTCTGGAAGAAGCCCTTAAAACAACCTTCAGTTTACTACAATATTGCACTAAATAATACATACATTGAAATAATTCACCTGAAATAATTCCAAAAAGTAGAATATTTATTGTAAAAATCATTTTTGTTATTTATATTGACATAGTTGTCTAAACTGTCAATCAACCCTTTCTTTAATAAGGTATCCTGGCAATTCTTGTTTTAAACATTTCATGATATATTTTAGGTCATCTTTACATATTTTTTAACTGAGAGGTTGCACTATGTCTGATTTTGTCCAAGAAGTAATGGAAAAAGTAAAGGCGAAAAATCCAGCTCAACCTGAATTTCATCAAGCTGTTGAAGAGGTTATACAATCTCTTGAGTTGGTTATGGAGAGACATCCGGAATATCGGAAGGAGAAGATCATTGACCGTATGGTTGAACCAGAGCGCGTGGTTATATTTCGTGTGCCCTGGCTGGATGATCACCATGAAATTCAAGTGAATCGCGGATTTCGTATTGAAATGAACAGTGCTATTGGGCCCTATAAAGGTGGACTGCGTTTCCATTCATCCGTGAATTTCGGTATTCTGAAATTTCTGGCGTTTGAACAAGTTTTTAAAAACAGTCTGACAACCCTTCCCATGGGAGGTGGTAAAGGGGGGTCTGATTTTGATCCCAAAGGAAAGAGTAAAAATGAAGTCATGCGTTTTTGCCAAAGTTTTATGTCTGAACTTTATCGTCATATCGGCCCAAATACGGATGTTCCGGCTGGGGATATTGGTGTTGGCGGACGGGAAATCGGATTCTTATTCGGTCAGTATAAGAAATTGAGCAATGAATTTACAGGAGTTTTAACGGGCAAAGGCCTGAACTGGGGTGGATCACTGATTCGTCCCGAGGCAACAGGTTATGGTGCTGTTTATTTTGCAGCCGAGATGCTCTCTACCCGAAAGGAATCCCTTAAGGGTAAGACTTGTCTTGTTTCAGGATCAGGCAATGTGGCGCAATACACTGTAGAAAAAATACTTGATCTTGGCGGAAAAGCAGTGACGCTCTCAGATTCTTCAGGATATATATACGATGAAAAAGGAATTGACAGAGATAAACTGGAATATGCCATGGAATTGAAAAATGTAAAGCGTGAAAGAATATCTGAATATGTAAAGAAATATAAAGAAGCCGTTTACATACCGGTTGATCCTTCTCTCGATTATAACCCTTTATGGGATCATAAAGCCGAGTGTGCATTTCCGAGTGCGACTCAAAATGAAATCAATGAGAAGGATGCTCAGAACTTGCTTAACAACGGTGTATATGTTGTCAGCGAGGGTGCGAATATGCCAACTGTTCAGGAAGGTGTAAAGCTATTCATCGATAAAGGCATTCTGTATGGGCCGGGTAAAGCAGCGAATGCAGGTGGCGTTGCAGTCTCAGGATTGGAAATGTCTCAGAACAGTATGCGGTTGCCCTGGACAAGGGAAGAGGTTGATAACCGTTTGCAAATGATTATGAAAGACATCCATCAGACTTGCTGGGATGTGGCTGAGAAATATGGAACAAAGGGGAACTATATTAATGGTGCTAATATTGGCGGATTTCTCAAAGTTGCGGATGCTATGATCGATCAGGGTTTGGTTTAATCCTGAATATATTTAACGAGAAAACGGGGATGTATTCAATGCATCCCCGTTTTTTTTCGAAAATTGTGGCATTTTTCATAAAAAGAACGTAGGATGATAAGAATACTTTTAAGGTAGATGGTCCAGCTATTAAAGAGCGCATTTTCCATGCATAACGAAATTAAAAAGTCATTACCGCATGCAGACCCACTTTGGGTCGAGCATAGATACGGGACACGCTTTCAAGGCTTTCAGAACCTGATGCGCTTTCGCATTCGTGATATCCTCCTTGTCTCAAGCCTTTATGATCTCTATGTCTTCGAAGAAGACGGCCGTCTTTATGAATTGATTCGAAGTCAATACGAAAACTTGAATCTCACGCATGCACCGGAATTATCCAGAGTTTCGAGTGGCAGGGAAGCCATCGAAGTTGTCAAGGAAGAGAAACGATTTGATCTCATCCTCACAACACTTCATATTGAAGACATGCGTCCGGCAGAATTTGCAAAGAAACTGAAAGAGGAAGGTCTCGACATCCCTGTTGTACTACTTGCTTTCGATAATAAAGAATTGTCGGATATGCTCCTTCATAATGAGGCAGCCTATTTTGATCAGATATTTATCTGGCATGGAGACTTCAGGCTTCTTCTGGCTATTATCAAATTTTTAGAAGACCGGATGAATGTGGATCATGATACTCATCTTGTGGGTGTTCAATCCATACTTTTTATTGAAGACAACATCCGGTTCTATTCCTCCTTTCTTCCGATACTGTATTTAGAGGTGATGAGACATTCTCAAAGGTTGATTTCTGAAGGTATCAATCTGACACATAAAAAACTGAGGCAGAGGGCAAGGCCGAAGATTCTTTTGTGTAAGACCTATGAAGAGGCTTTGGATTACTATGAGAAATATGGGGATACGATTCTGGGTATACTCTCTGATATCGATTTCCCTGTTGAAGGAAAACCTGATCCAGATGCCGGATTGAAACTAGCAGAGCATGTGAAAAAGAGACGCACGGATATCCCAATTCTTCTCTTCTCAACCGTGGAATCCTATGCAGAAAAAGCGAAAGCCGCGAATGTCTCTTTTATCCATAAGGGATCACCTACGCTTACCGAAGAGCTCCGGCAGTATATGGTGGAATCTTTAAATTTCGGTGATTTTATTTTCCGAACACCTGAAGGTCTTGAGGTCGGGCGGGCAACTGATCTACTCTCGCTTGAGCAACAGCTTCACACGATATCTGAAGAGAGCATGCAATTTCATGCTGAACGAAATCACTTTTCAAATTGGCTCAAGGCGCGCAGTGAATTTTGGTTGGCGCATCAATTGAGACCAAGACAGGTATCTGATTTTTCGTCCATTGCCGAAATGCGTGAAGACCTTATCTCATCATTGCGAGATTATCGCAAGCTCCGTCAACGCGGTATCGTAACTGATTTCAACGAAGATTCGTATGATCCTTTCAGCAGCATTTCGAGAATTGGCGGTGGTTCTTTGGGTGGAAAAGCCAGGGGCCTGAGCTTTGTTAATATACTCATCAACAATTATAATGTGCAGAACCGGTCCGACAGTGTGAGAATTTATATCCCCCCGGCTGTGGTTATTGGCACCGATATTTTTGATCAATTTCTGGAAGAGAATGGTTTGCGGGATTTTGCATTGAACGCAACCAATGATGAACAAATCGTCCAGGCATTTCTGGAAGCTGATAAATTTCCCGAAGAAGTGTTTGATGAGCTTGCTTCATTTCTGGACATAGTGGATGCGCCTCTCGCAGTCCGATCCTCCAGTTTACTGGAGGATTCACATAATCATCCCTTTGCAGGTGTTTATGAAACCTATATGATTCCCAACTCGAATCCAGATACGAAGGCTCGTCTGATGGAGTTGGTGAAGGCAGTCAAACGCGTTTACGCGTCCACATTCCTTCAGTCCGCAAAAGATTATATAAAAGCCACTTCTTATCGCCTTGAGGATGAGAAGATGGCGGTGATTGTTCAAAAGATTGTCGGATCGAAGCATGAGGGGCGTTATTATCCATCATTCTCCGGTGTGGCTCGATCTTATAATTTTTATCCGATCCCACCCCAAAAATATTCAGATGGTATTGCATTCCTTGCTCTGGGTCTGGGTAAAATGGTTGTACAGGGAGGACCTTCAGTACGTTTTTATCCCAAAGATCCTCAGCACATTGATCAGTTTTTCTCTGTAAAAAATACCCTGCGGTACTCTCAATCTGAGTTTTATGCTCTGGATTTGGATGGAGGAATAAAATCCAAATCTGAAAACGAAGACTATTTTGTGAACACCTATTCGCTCAAAGATGCTGAAGAAGATGGCACGCTCAATTATGCGGGTTCCACCTATTTGCCTGACTCCGAGACGATCATTGAAGGCATCTCACGCGATGGATATCGCGTCGTGACTTTTGCGAGTATACTAGGCGGTGATATTTTTCCTATCAGCGAAATACTTGAGCTGCTGCTGGATATGGGAAGCTGGGGGATGGGCACACCTGTGGAGATCGAGTTTGCGGTGAATTTATCCGTCGAGAAAAACCAACCAAAAGAATTTGCGCTATTACA
>JABMRT010000034.1 GCA_013202295.1 Candidatus Zhuqueibacterota bacterium | reverse complement strand
GCCATTTATCGATAATATCACATTAATGTACCAGCGCCACCATGTCCCGAACTGCGGCTTCCATACCAATGAGAAGCGCACGCGTAATGATGGATCGCCCTGCATGAAAGGCATCGATCTGACCAATCGAGGCAAAATCGGAAGCGCTGTCATAGGTCAGTCCGAAGCCGGCGGAGACATGGAGTTCCATCTTTCTCGCAGCGATGGCTGCATCAGAAACAGCCTGAATAAAATCGTACCGATCATTCGGGTCCTTGAGTTGGGCATATTTGCCCAAATGGAGATGCACACCATCCGCCCCCAATTTGGCCACAGCTTTAATCTGCTGAAACAGGGGTTCCACAAGCAAGTAGATCATGATTTTCTGAGATTGAAATCCCTCAACCACTTTTGCATACTGTTCGGTATGACCCAACACATCCAATCCCCCGCCCGATGTGGATCCGGGTTTCTTGCCGGGAACCACAACCACCCTTGCCGGCCCGAGACTCATGACCCTTGAAATCAGGTTCTCTTTGGGAGCGACTAAAATCGTCAGTTCGGATTGAACCAAATCCCGCAACATTTTCAGATCGCGGTCGGTAAGGCCAACGGATTCTTCACGTAATGGACAGACAATTCCATCAGCACCGCCCAGTTCAGCCTGAAGTGCGATTCTAACCGGGTCTGCCTGCGATGCATTGGCTGCGTCTCGCAACAATGCGATGGGTTCAACCTGAACGTGTAATTTGGCCATGATTCAACCTCCTGATAAGGGAAAACAAAATTTATCTTACAACTTCAGAAATCCGTACAAAATCAAAACCCTGTTCTTTCAGTTTGGGGATTTCATCCCGTAAAGCCATTAATGTCAGCTGGTTTCCATGCCCGATTCCGATTGCATATCCATTCTTCTCAGCCAGTTTACTCAACCGATCAAGACTTGCCCGGATCGCAACTTCTGTGCGTTCAGCGTCAATAAAGACATCCCGTTCGGCTGAAGGCACACCCAGTTCGGTGGACAATGTATGCGCAACTGTTTCAGCAGTAGTCCGACTGTCGAGAAAATATAGATTTCTTTGCTTGACTTCCTGCAAGACATGCTTCATGATCCGCCGGTTCGAGGTAATCAGAGATCCCATATGATTGTTCACACCAGTCACGCCGGGTACACTTTCAAAAGCCTTTTCAAGAACTTTCTGAATTTCCGATTCAATCATGTCCTCTTTGATCATGAGCGGATGCGATTGATAGGTTGAGCCCATAGGCTGCATGGGCAAATGGAGCAAAACTTCGCAGCCGCGTTTTAATGCTTCAGACTGGACTTTTTCACTGTATCTCAATCCTGGAATAATAGAAATTGAGATTGGGATATCCAGATCAAGAAATGATTCGGTAAACGTATCCCATCGGTCGCCAAAGTCATCAATCAGGATGGCAATTCGCCCTTGCCTGCTTCGCAATCCATGAATGGGCCAGAGAACCATCTTGAAAATACAGGTGTCTGGCGGCCCGATATGCAATATCAAATGCCCATCTACTGGCTCACTGTCTGCATGCAAGACACAACCACCCACGCGCTCGAAACCTTCTTTAAGTTCCAGATGAAGTGCCGGAATCGGCAAATCATCCGGTACCTGCACGGACCAGACCAGTCCGTCAAATCCTTTTTCATGGGACTCGAACCATTTGAGCCGATGCGCGACAAGTACCTCAGCCGCGGATTTTTCAAGAATTTCGAGAGAGGGCCCTTCGATTATTTCCAGATTGGTTTTGGATAATCTCAAAGATTGAAAATCAATTCGCAGACCCGCAAGAATGATCAGAAGAAGCACGGCCGCACCAATCGTGAAGGCACTCCATTTTTTTCTGGAAAAGGAATTTTGGGAATTGCCATTCGGCAAGTTCAGCCTCCCAGCGCTGCTTTTAAATCGCTCCACCCCTGCTGTTCGGGCACCACATTCCGGTCGTTCCAGAAATAGATCACCCATTCACCACGGGTATCCTCAGTCATTCGTAAATGGATCTGTCCCTCGAACACGGTCGGTGGATCTTCTTGTCCATGATGAAGTTCCAGTCGATATTGCCGGATGTACACGGCACTGTCCGAAGCAAGAGCCTGATGCACATCCTGGGTAAATATCAATTGACTGACAGAGTCGTCAGGCACAAGCTGAAACGCCTGGCGCATCACCGCTTCTTCTCTGGCGGTGCTCCATCCTTCAAACAAAGTGGGGTATATTTCTTGAACAGCGGGATCGGGATCAAATCTGAACGCCCTGTCAGAATAGGCCGTATCGACCAGACATCGCTTGTATTTATCCGCATCCTGATCTGAAATGGATTTGGAAAAATTATCAAGCAGCTGTGATGGGGAGCGTGCCGGTTCCCAGACTGTTTGCCCCGCTGCAGGTTCTTCTGCGTCACGCATTGCAAAGGGATTCTGGCAGTGAAAAGTGGACACCGCAAGAAAAAGCGCCAGACAGACAATGAAAAATCGATGGATCTGCGTTTGAGTCAACAATGGGCCCGTCAAGTTTACATTTGGATATTGGTTTATTCAAAGGAATTGAGAAGAGATTTATTCATCTTTCAATCCTTCAACCATCAATGTAGCCATTGGATACATATGAATCAATATCATTTTTCATCTGAAGGTTGCTTTTTCGTTAAATAGAAAAATAAATAGGTCCTATGTTGTTTTTAGTAGGTAGTACTAATCAACAGGTTGTGTAAATTACTTTCTGTAAAAAAGGTTCAAGGATTCTCTTATATTTAAGATGACCAAATCTTAATAGAGAAAAGGAGAACCCATGAACCTGCAACAGCAAGATAATTTCTTTGAGTCAATAATGGAAGCATTAATTTCACAGGGACCGGATTTTTTTAAAGAAACATTGAAGCTGATGTTTAATGAAGCGATGAAAATTGAACGGTCCGAGTTTCTAAAAGCAGCGCCGTATGAAAGGACAACTGAACGACAAGGGCACGCCAATGGATTCAAGCCAAAGCAATACAACACTGGGCTTGGAAAACTGTCTCTGTCGATTCCCCAAGTGCGAGGGTTAAAATTCTATCCCGGAAGCATGGAAAGAGGAAACCGGTCAGAGCGGGCCTTGAAACTGGCGATTGCAGAAATGTATGTGATGGGTGTTTCAACTCGGAAAGTCACAAAGATCACAGAACAGCTTTGTGGTTTGGAGATCAGTTCAACTCAAGTCAGCAGGCTGTCCAAAGAGTTGGATGAAATATTGACAGAATTTAGACAACGACCGCTTGATGCAGAATATCCCTATGTCTATCTTGATGCAAGATATGAGAAAGTTCGTCATGGCGGTATTGTTCGAGACATAGCCGTTCTGATCGCAATTGGGGTCAATAAACAGACAGGAAAACGCGAGATATTGGCTGTAGAGACTTCCCTGTCTGAAGCTGAGGTTCATTGGAGAAAGTTATTGAAAGGGCTCTCAGAGCGAGGATTACGGGGTGTTCAACTGTTTATCAGCGATGATCATGCTGGGCTGAAAGCCGCTCGTAAACATGTCTTCCCCGCTGTGCCTTGGCAACGTTGTCAGTTTCATATGCAGCAGAATGCCCAGAGCTATGTGCCAAAAGTCTCAATGCGACAGCCAATAGCGGACTCGGTTCGTGATATCTTTAACGCTCATGACACCGAATCAGCCTTGGAACTGACACGAAAAATCAGTGAGAAATACCAGGAGTCTGCGCCTGAATTCTCTCAGTGGCTTGAAGAAAATATTGAAGAAGGACTCGCTGTATTCAATTTTCCGAAAGCACATAGACGGAAGATCCGAACTGTTAATCCTCTGGAAAGAGTAAACAAAGAAATCAAGAGGCGCACACGTGTGGCCGGAATCTTTCCGAATCAGGAATCATGTCTAAGATTGATCACCGCAGTTTTAAATGAAATCCATGAAGGATGGATTATTGGAAGAGCGTATCTGATTTTTGATGATTAGAAAAAAAGGGGAATCCCTTGAATCTCACTTTTACAGAAAATATGTTGCTTTATCAATACTGGTCAAACAGAAGTTAAGAGAGCGCCCAATGCAGACATGCCTGCGTTAGTAACTTTTGATGAACAAGCAAAGATAGATTTTAGGGAATGGGCTTTTAAAAATACGGCCGTCACATGGTTTAAATATAAAGCAGATGACATAATATGGGTAAAGCTGACAAGCTCAAAATATACAACAAAAGAAAATGGAAATAAAATAGCAAATTCAATAGCTCACTATTATCGTTTACAAACAAATTATAAAAAGCCGGTTTCAGTAACAATATGGACTCATGACAACAAATTTTGGGCTAAAGGTCATTAAATAAAAACAATGCATAACCCAGGGCTCAACGCGGACCGCTAAAGCGCCCCAGGATTTCCCGTCTTGACGGGAAATCCTAAAAAGCAATCATCTGAAAGTAACTCTTGGCTCGCGGCCGGTTAGCCCAATCGTTCTGTGTATAAAAGAGCAAAAGTTATTATTTACTAAATCGGGGAAAAGTTTGGTCATTAAAGATGCCCGACCACAGCCCATAAAAAAGAAAGAGCAAAAGCTATTAAAAGCAAAATATAAAAATACAAAAGCTATGCCGCCCCAAACCCTGTTCCCTATTTTTCCCCAAACCGACCCGAGAAAAACTGAGGCAGTAAAATTATTCTTAGAAGTTTAAACAAAAGATTGGCAACATGTTTTAAAAGACGATGCTTAATATGAGTTTTTATAAGAAAAATAAACCCAACCCAACCAATGTTCGGGTTTGTATTTTCATTCAGATTTCATATTGTGGGTGAGTTGGCGAAGCTGTAGAAAAAGCACAGAACCAAATGCTGCAAGGGAATTGAAACAGCCACGGTTTTTCGGATTTTTAAGTTCAATGGAATCACTCGATTTAGCTGAGTCTTTCCGTGTTTCAATCCCCTGAGCATCAACGTTATACGACAACCATAATTCAATAGGTGCAAAATGCGATTATTAATCTTTACATTTATATCAGTAACGATCCAATTAGCACAGCTCGGTGCTCAAAGTCATATTTACCCCATTAATGACTTTTACAACAGAAGTATTGAGCTACCTATTGATTATGAAAATCCTGAAATGGGGACTTTTTATCAGTATTATCAGCTCTCAAGCAATTTTGATTTTGCAAGACCGACGCTATTTTTCTTTCAGGATATCGCTCAGCAATTTGGAATGCCGGGTGAAGTTGATAGATTAGCTAAAGATTATCATTTTTACGATGATTTCAATGTAGTCTATTACCAAATCCGTGGAAGACAATACTCATTTATTGAACTAAGAAATCCTGATGGTTCTGTAAATTGGGAAAAAGCCTACACCCTTTTATCTGCTACTCTGGTTATTGAAGATATTGAACGTATTCGCAGGGATTTATTCAAAGAAAATCCTGAAAGCAAAATCTTGGTGTTTGGTCGCTCTGGTGGAGGCTTTCTAATCCAGAGGTATCTGAGCAAGTACTCTCAATATGTACAGCGTGCATTTATCCGTGCAGCTCCAAACTCTATTATCATGAGACAATTAGGAAATCCAGAATCCAAGTATTTTTACAACACGTTAAATAGTGTAGATTCGACGCTCTATGCTAAACTGAAAATCATCTTGAAGAAAGAGATTGTGCCTGACTATCAATTATTCTGGATATTGAGAAACATTCCCTATGCAAGTGAAAATCCAGGCGAAGAGTTCAAACAGTTAATCAATGATTTATATAATGGCGAAACAGAGGTTTTTCAACAGTATATTGGGAATAGGCAATTTGATTTCTCAAAATGGATGAAATCTGAGGGAGACATGAGTCTGAGGGACATCGGTATGTATTTCTGTCCGCTGGAAGTGAGTGCTGAATATATGTTGGATCCTGATCCTGAATACATAGATCCTTTTTATGAATGTCTAAAAAAACTCGGTGAACCATACTTAAAGTTGATCAGGGAGGAAAGAGTATCAATACCTATTTTCCCCCCTTTGGAGACTTTTCGAGAGGTTGAAACTGAAGTATTCTATCTTGCAGGTAGAAACGATCATGTCTCAGACTATCGAATTGGCATCGAACTTGGAAAATATTTTAAGAATTATGAATTGTTCATCGCCGAGGATAACCACACTATGACGATCCATAAGGAATGCTATCCGTCGCTTAGAATTGCTTTTTTAAAGTACGGCATCGGATCAAATGAGCTACAAAATGTTAGAGATTCAATGGTTTGTAATGAATGGAAACAAGAGTGATTGATTTAAAGCCAAATAAAGATCGCATGGAGCCAATGTAATGTTTTTATCAGAAAGGATAAAAAAATGAGAATTAAACTTAATATTTGTTTAATATTTTTGATTTGTTCGTGTGTGCTTTTAGGATCAGGAATTTCTTGTTCAAAGATTAATCAGATTAATTCCCTTAATGCTGAAATGGATAAATTCATTGATCCATTGGACAAAGCAGACGCGCCTGGATTTTCAATAGCAATTATTCAAAATGGGAAGAAAATTTATCAAAGGTTTGTCGGTTTAGCCGATGTTGAAAATAACATTCCAATCACTCGGAAAACAATCTTCTCACTCGCATCTACGTCAAAACAATTTACAGCGGCTTGTATTCAATTATTGTCAGAGCAAGGAAGGATTTCCCTGGATGATGATATTCGAAACATTTTGCCTGAGATGCCAGATTATGGAAATGTGATAACCATCCGCCATTTGCTTCATCACACCAGCGGTATTCGCGATGTCCTATCATTGCATAATCTTGCCGGAGTCAGTCAGATGAACATGGTAACCGGAGAGCTGATCTCCGAATCGAAAACAACGGGCGAGCAGGTCTATCGCTTAATTACCCGGCAGAAACATATAGAGTTCCAGCCCGGCGAAAAATATGAGTATTGTAACTCCAATTATATCCTTCTCGCTCTTATCGTGGAAAGAATATCGGCAATGTCTTTGAATGATTTTGCACAAAAAATGTTTTTCAAACCGCTTGGTATGAAAAATACATATTTTAAGGAAAGTATGACAGCTGATATTAAGAATCTTGCCTTGGGTTACCGTCAAAATAAAGAGGGTCAATTTTACGCAGAATCTAAACTATGGCAGGGATATTCTGCAGGAGCTGCTGGTGTCTATGCAACTATTGATGATCTTTTCAAATGGAGTCAAAATTTTTACAAAAACAAAATAGGAGGGCCTCAATTCAATCGTCTCATGACCACGCAAGGGGTGCTTAATAATGGAAACAAAATAGAATATGCTTCCGGATTGTTTGTGAGTGATTTATTAGGGTTGAAAGCTGTTCATCATGATGGATTTGGAGCAGGTTATCGTTCAGCGATATTAAGACATCCTGATCAAAAATATACTATTATTGTTTTATCCAACGAGGCGACTATCGACATCTGGGCGTTTATTGTGAAAGCCACAGAATTATATCTTTCTGATGAGATTAAAAAGGACGAGAAAGAACAAGAGAGTGAGACCAGCCAAATACCGGAAGTAAACATCGATCCGGATCTATATAATGATTATGCAGGCGACTATCAGATGGATGATGGCCAGGTCATTACAATTGCCAGGGAAGAGGATAAACTTGTGGTTGTACCCATGGGATTTGAATTCATACCTGTCACTGAGACGAAATTTTTTATAAAGGAAATGGGTGCATACATCAGTTTTGTACGAAATGAGAATAGTGAAGTCAGCCATCATATTGTCCATGTGGGTGATCAAAATATTATTGTAAAGAAAGTGGTCCCCACACTTCCATCATCCGAACTATTGAAGAAATATATTGGGAAATATTACAGTGAAGAATTGGACGTCACATATACTGCCACTGTTCAAGATGATGAGTTATTTGTACAAATTGCCGATTTACCCTCTCAAAAAATGAAACCTGTGCGTCAAGATGAATTCACTGCGTTGGAATGGAATTTAATTTTCATGTATGATGATCAAAATCATATCACAGGATTTCGTTTGGATACAAATTGGATAAAAAACATCGTATTTGATAAAAAATGAAAGTATCATAACAATATTTATAGTTACAAAAATTTCAATCTAACTTTACGATAGTGTTTCAATTATGAAGAACATAATTTTATCATTATTATTTCTTTCAGTATTTTCAATTCAAATTCATGCAAGTGTTCGTACTAATTCATATAATATTTTGTTAGAGATTTTCCCAGAAAATCAATCAATAAATGTACAGGCAAATATTAAAATATCTATTGATCCGGAAAATATTGATAGCCTGGTTTTTTATTTGCATAAAGAATTCTCGATCAAAGAAATAAAATCCGACGACAATATTTCTTATGATTTCAAAACAGAAGAAAGTTCCCCCTACTTTTGGATGCCGGATGCGCGTCCCCTTTGGATTAAATTGGAGAACAACAAAGAGAAAGATATAAATGTTCAAATCGTCTATCAGGGATCAATAAAAGACTTAAAATGGAAAACCACGAATATGATCACAGAATCGTGGATAGAATTAGGTAATTACAGTGCATGGTTTCCATATAATCCCGATTATGGGGAATTTATATCTTCTGTGAATTTAGAAATAGATTCTTCCTACCTTGTTACAGGGATGGGTCAAATACAGAAAAGCGGCAACGCTTGGAAAATAGAACAATTAAAACCTGCAAGTGATATCGTCATTATAGCTTCTAAAGATTTGAAGACTTTTTATAATGAAGATCATTCCAAATCAATTCGACTTGATTATGTTATTTTTAATGAACAAAATGCAAATGAAACAATTCAGGATGCAAAATTCATTGTAGAGCTCTATAAAAATTGGTTCAAACCATCTCCAGAAGTTCAATTTACAATTGTTGTTGTTCCGCCTTTTCCCAACAGAGGATCATATCACAGAAAAAATTTCGTGGCATTATTACAACCAGAGCCGGGAGTTAACATATCTTTTCATTTGATTGCTCATGAAATTGCACATGAATGGTGGAATAGTGCACCGACAGATAACTTTGAAGACTGGTTAAATGAGTCTTTTGCAGAATACTCAAGTCTTATGGCAATTCGGGATCAATTTGGAATTGACCGTTTTGAGGAATGGATTCAATATAAAGAATTTAGTTCCCGTGAATCACCACCGATACTTCAACCAAATACAAATACAAGAGGTCAAACGTCCACATTGTATGATAAAGGTCCTCTGATACTTTATAATCTGGAAAAACGAATAGGCAGAATCAAATTTCTGGAATTTTTGAGAGAATTATTAAATCAGAATATCAAGTCAACGGATGATTTGTTAAATCTTCTTGAAGGAATCACGTCGAAGGAAATCCGTGCCTATTTTGAAAACGAACTACTGAAATAAAATATAAGTCATGAAATGCAGTTATCGCAAAGGAGCTTCTGTCATACCGCAGTTTCCGATGCAGTAAAGTAAACGATAAATACAAAGATATTGGAGGGGTGTAAGATGAAAAATATGCTCACAATCGGTTTCATATCAATCATTTTGGCATTGAGTTGCCAAAAGCAGGAAAAATCAATCCCTGTAATTTCACGGGTTCAATGGATTACCGTACATGTCAGAACACAGGAAGCTTTTCAATCGTTATATCAATTTTTTAATGATGACCTGCAGTTTCCGGTGTTTTTCCATCCGGAAAAATGGGGAAACGCAAGCTATACCGCAATTTGGGCACAGGATGTCGTCTTCGAAATCTGTGGTCCGTTCCCCGACAGCCCATATTCAGATGAAGATGTCATGGCGCGGTGCAACACGCTTATTTTTAGACCCTGGGAATCTGGTCAATCAAGTGCTCTGGAACTGAAAAGGCGATTGATAGACCATGAGGGACCGACGGAATCCTCATTGATCAATTTAGAAGTGATCGCACTGAATACGGAAAGTATGCCGGTCAATATCAGTGATTCAAGTCACGTCTCGAAGAAAGACCGGTCAAGGGTGGATTCACTGAATACAGTTTTGCGGGAGAGAGATGGCGGCCCAATCGGCTTTAAGAATATAAAAGAGGTATACATCGGTTATACAAATGATGCGTATTTAAAAAAATGGGCCCGGTTTCTTAAGCCATTCAAATCAAAAGAAAATCTCTGGTCTCTTCCGGAAAAACCCGATCTCCGTTTTATTGAGAGCAATTCTGAAGATATCCGGGCATTTGTATTTCAGGTTGCCTCGCTTGAAAAGGCAAAAAAATATTTGCGTGATCATGATATGTTAGGTGATGTTGGCAAAAATTGTGCTGAAATTAATAAAGACAGGACAAACGGTCTGAAAATAATTTTACAAGAATAGTATCAATGAAGCGACGTGTGAAAATAGTATAACAAGATGCTCGACACGGACTTGAAACAGCTGCTTCTTTTTGACACTCAGAGCTAAGTGGAAATACTTGATTCATCAAAGTCTTTCTATGTTCAAGCCGGTCAGCATAGCCGTTATGTGTATAAATGAAAACCAGTTATACTTTAGAAACAATAAGCCTTATAATGAATAACTAGTAAAATTGGAAGTAAAAAAAATATTTTTTAGATATTAATG
>JABMRT010000033.1 GCA_013202295.1 Candidatus Zhuqueibacterota bacterium | reverse complement strand
TTGGGTTTGACAACTGAGTTCATGTCAATTTCCTTTCAAAGAAGTTTATTTTTTTAGTCCTATTAATTCAAATGTAATAATTCTCAGTATAACGTTAACATCACCTGCCAGCCACCGAATGACCAGAAAAAGCTCGAAGTCTTTTCGGAGCTAAATAATATACTATCTCTTAGTGAAATTGTCACGCCATTCCTTTAGTTGATTTAAATCTGTTTCAAGCTCATCTGGCTCTAGTGGAGGCAACGACACTTCTTTCGGCTGAGAATGCTCATAACGTGAGTATTTTGTCATTAATCCATCAATGTATGCGCAATCCTTCGAAGTTACCTTTGCTACATTATGTAGCTTCCCTTGTGTAGTTATAGATCTACGGAATCTCTGAACTACATCTGCCAGCAAATCAAACTCAATTACTTTTTCTAGAGTGATACGAGAATTACTACACATACCTTTTACCCACCAAGAATAAGGTTCATTCCCTTGTTCATCGAGAATTTTTCTACCTTCTGGTATTTTTGAAATCAGGGTATTGATGGCTGCTTTTGTTTTTTGAGCATATATTGGGGGTAATCCTGGTTCTCCCGTACCCCAAGGTTCTTTATACAATCCTATTATATTTTGGGCTAATCCCTGCTTTTTAACTGCCTCCTCTATCAGCGCCATTAAAGACAATCGATGGGTGAAAACTAGTACCTGTCTTGATTTCGAAAGTTCTACCAATCTCTCAGCTACTTTCTCTTCATAATCTTGATCTAAGGATGATATAGGATCATCAAATATAAATGTCGACTTATCCGCATGGCCCTCAACATCTGCCAGGAATGCGGCTAGTGAAATTATGCGAAACTCTCCTTCACTTAATATTTTATCAACCGGCAATTCTAGCTGATTGCCCTCAAGCTTGATTTGGAAATACACTCTACCCTTGTCTGAGCGTGTTTTCTCCAAATTAACTTTAATCCTGCCTGCACCAAGTTTCTCAATCTCATTTTCAAATCTCTGAATGTATTCCGCTGTTACAAGCTCTTCTGCTAACGACGACTTTTTACGTGTTAACGCGGTGGTATTTACAAGCTGTTTGGCTTGAGTAATTTTGGCTCTTTTACCTAATACAAGTATTTCAGCAAAAATTGCATCCTTTTGCTGTGATATCCACTTTTTTGTATTTAGCTCAAGCGCCTCTTTCTTAATTACTTCTCTTTTATCTTCTTTAGCGTCTTCTTCGAACTGTTTTTCAGTTTCCCCCATACTTTCTAATAAAGTGACAAGCTCATCCAAAACTGTGAAATCCATCCCTGCAGTAAACTCCTTACATATTTCTGTTTCCAATAACTCCTTAGTCTTCTGCGTAATACTTTCTCGAAGTGCGAGAAGCCGCTTTGACATTGCATCATCAAGTCCCGCGCCAGTGATCATGCTAGTTATAAGTTCTTCTTCGGGCGTGTGTTTGAGCGACTCTTCAGTCACATCCAACGTTTCTTTTGCTGTTTTTGCAGCTGATTCCAATTCGCCCTTAACAAATCTTTCAAAATCTGTTAGCCTCCTTTTTACTTCATCATCTACTAGCGGTTGCTGACAAAGCACGCATACAGCATCATCCCCAATATTGGGGAATTCTGCCTGTGGATATGCTACTTTTTGGGAATACGCTCTAGCCTGTTCCCAAAGCAGATTCCATGCGTCTTCACCGATGCCCGTCAAAGGGCTCTTTTCGAATATACTTTTAGCGTACTCTGAAGCGGCTATTTTTTTATCTGAGCAATCTTTCTTTGAAACAATATATGTTGAACAAGCATCATCACTTAATTTAGAATCCCAATTACGAAAACCTGCTAACAGTTTATCTACCTGTAATTTAGATTTTCTAATTGCTTCTGCGCTTGCTTTTGGATCTGGTGATTTTAGTCTTAAGTTTAAAGCATCGAGCAATTGCTGATCCTCTTCAGACCAAGCGCATTTTTGTTCGATTGTTGCCTCAGTTGTCGCTGATGTTAAAGTTTGATACCACTGACCTAACTTTGTCATCCAATATTCATTTGGCAAGAGTGGCTTTGCTGAAACCAAAGTTCTCGATAAACCATCCAGTCGATCTGAAAGAATATCGCTGGTAGCTGTTAATTCGGCGAATAATCTTAATAATGGCGGTTCATATGCCAACTGGTTTTCGTAGATGACATATACAGAGCCACATGCAGTATCATATAATTCGATAGCAGAAAGCTGCTTATTGATGCCTTGGGTAATATCCCAATTTAATTCATCCTCATTACCATCATACTTATATTCAATTTTACAGGACTGACTAGCAGGCCGATCTTTGAACGCATCAGGGTATAATTGACCAGGATTCTTTGCCCCACATACATGTTTTAATAATCTTGTATAACCCGACTTACCAGCACTATTCTGGCCAAAAATAACAGTTAACCCGTCAGGGATATTCAGAGGTTTTTTTGGATTTAGGGCATTTACGCCGACAACATTTGAGATGGAACAAATTTCCACTTTGTGGGCATGCTCTTCCTTCGTAAATGCGGCAGCGGGTGTGGATTTAGCAAGCGGAATTTCTTCTCCTTCAAATTCAACGCCTGCTTCCGTTCCACATATCTTCAATAGGTCAACATAGTCTTCTTCATCCAATTCACCTTTCTCAATCAATCTCCTTGCAGCATCTTGTAGCCACAAAGGTCGGCCCTTAAACCAACTTTCTAACTCTTCCGTTAAACTTGGCATAAATTATAACTCCATAAAGTACAGTGCTATAAAAGCAATCACAATAATGCTATTTTTTTCTCGTTCCATTGAACAAACAATTATATTAACCAGTAAAGCTTACACAATATATATATCTATATAGAATAAATTATAACTCTGTAAAAAAAGTATTTCGGTTTTCAAAAACATCCAATGGTGTCGCGCAATAAGAAGATGAGTTGAATGCAATTTACAAAGGCAGATTGAAAATGCAAATGTTTTTCTATTAAAAAAAACACCCCGAAACTCGAAAGCCACGGGGTGTTTGAAAAATTATCACATCAAATCCCGCTTGTACGGGTTTGAAATATTTTTTTGGACTACTCCATCAAAGACTGATTCAAATCAAAATCAAACAGCGTCTTCCGCTTCAAATCCGCCAGCGCCACTTTATAATCCACATAGGCTGTCAGGTAGGATAACTTGGCCTGATTCAACTGATCACTCGCGCGTGACAGTTCCGTAGAAGTAATATCCCCATTATTAAATCGTTTGAGGCTAATGTCGAAGGACTTCTCACCCACGGCCTTACTCTTGGTCAACATCTGCAACTGATCCCAGCTCTGATAGACTGTGCGAACGACATCCTGCACTTCACGGATAATATCCAGTGTGAGATCACCATAATCAAGTTCATCTTGCCGCATATTGGCCTTGGCCGCTTCGACCTGTGCCTTGTTCCGTCCCCAGTCGAATATGGGAACCTCAAGTTCAAACGTAAATCCGCGGTTCGGGGTTTGCTGCAATCCATCCCAGCTGGAGCGGAAAAGCTGCTCTGTATCAGTACCCCACGCAAATGCGGGATCGGAAAAACCGGACAGATCATAATAGCCCATTAAATTCCCGTTCACTGAACTCTGCGCATCGATCTGCTCGATTGAAATTTTCTGTTCTTCAATATCGATCTTCTTTTCGACAAGCTCACTGCGATTGGCCAGTGCCAGGTTAAGCGCCTGCGCCTGATCAACCTCCACCCGCTTGGGTTCAAGTTCAGTAATCACATGGACATCAACTTCAAACGGCACGCCAATCAATTGTTTAAATCGGGAGGAGACCTCGGCCAGCATGCCCTCGGACCTCTTCAAATCATTGCGAAACTCAATGAGATCAACTTCTGCCTGCATGGCATCCACTTCTGCGATCAGCCCGGCCTTAAACTTGTTGGAGGTGGTTTGATAAATGTCCTCCTGTCGGCGGACCTTGTCCCGGTCAATCTCCATGCGCTGGGTCCAGCTGTAAAGCTGATAAAACATCTGGGTAACCTGAAAAACCAGATCCAACTCTGAGCGTTTGAACGCGCGGGATCGCCGTTCGTAAGACAGCTTCGCCCGTTTCAGATTCAAGGCCGTCTCATTGATTGTAAACAACGGTTTGTTCACAATCAAACTGAGAGAAGTGTAAAACTTGGAGGACTTGATGTCCACTTCAGGATCTGCGTTGGAGGGTGTCCATGAATCGAGGCGATACGCTTCGGAACGCAGGGTCATGTCCGCGCCGCCGAACGGAATCCAGGGCATGGGCTGACGCAGATCAAGCACGCCGCGCACCTGCTGACTTCCAAACTGTTTGGCGACTGGTGTGCCTTCGACCACGTCTACCAGCCGGTAGCCTTCTTCATACACCGGTGTGTAAATCCGGCTTTCAATGGAAGTGCGGTAACCGGCCTTGGCCGCCCACAAATTCCACTCCGCCCAGTTCATACTCTCCCTGAGCTGTTTGATGCTGTAACTCTCATCCAACGCGATCTCGATACTTTCTTCGAGGTTAAGCACCAACACATCCTGTGCATTGAGATTTACGTACAGGAGAGGATGGACAATAAAACATAATATGAAGAGATAAAATAAAACCCGTTTCATAGGGTGTACTCCAGTATTTAAAATGCGATCTTCTTGGATTTATTCATACCGCAATGATTCGATGGGATCCAGCATGGCCGCTTTACGAGCCGGATAAATGCCGAAAATAATTCCGACCGCTGCGGATACAGAAAAAGCCAGCACGATGGATGTCCACTCCACGATGGTAGTCCAGTTAGCGTAAGTGGAAATCAGCTTGGTCATGATGAATCCCAGCAGGATGCCGATTAGCCCCCCCGAAAAACTGAGTAGAACGGATTCGATCAGGAACTGACTGAGCACATCCTTGCGTGTCGCGCCAATCGCCCGCCGGACACCAATCTCCCGTGTCCGCTCCATGACTGTGGCCAGCATGATATTCATAATCCCGATGCCGCCTACAAGCAGGGAAATCCCCGCGATTGCGCCCATCACGATATTAAAAATCTGTTGTGTTTTCTGACTCTGGCGCATGAGCTCTTCCGGCACCACGAGTCGGTAATCCTGGGCGCCACCGTGACGCAGACTGATCAAAGAGTTGGCCAGATGCGCGGCCTCCATGATGCGATCCTCTTCATGTACCTTGAGGATAATCTGTTCAACTTCGGGCTGTGTGGGATCCTGACTGAAGCGAAGCACCGAGCTGGACAAAGGGATGTAAATATCCATATTCAGGTCACGGTCGCCCACGCCGCCCCTACCAGTCGACCTGGGCTTGGATTCCATAACACCCACAACCGTAAACCAAAGATTGCCGATTTTAACAGATTGCCCGACCGCCTCTTCATAAAAGAAAAGATTCCGCTTGATTTTGCTGCCAAGCACACAGACCCGCCGGGCTTCATGTACATCTTTATAATTAAAAAAATTACCTTTAACGGGTAAATAACTCAAAACATTCTGGAGGTCGGGCGTGGTGCCAACAATCACGGTTAGCACCTCTTCACTCTTTCGTGTGACACGAACGCCTTGCAGAACCCGCTGGGGCACTGATGCGGCAATGAGTGGATTCAGGGTCATCAGTGATCGTGCGTCATCAATGGTAAGTCCCATGGATTCCATGACCGTACCACGATCATCAGTGCGAAATGTGACTGGTTCGGAATGCAGGATAATGTTGTTTACACCGAGCAGTCGGATTTGATCAAGCGCTTGCTTTTTCGCACCCGCGCCGATGGAGAGCATTGAGACCACTGCGGCCACACCGAAGATGATTCCAAGAATCGTGAGGAATGTTCGCAACCGATGCGAGCTGATTCCGTTCCAACTCATGCTTAATATTTCTTGATATTCCATAATTTAATTCCTGATCTTACCGGGAGGCAGTGAAATCCCATTGCCTATAATCCCTCGTTGATCGCCCATTTTAATGGAAAAACTGGAATTCGCCGGAGGGCTGCTCCCTACGAGCCGCCGGAGCAGCAGGCGCTTCTTCTGTCCCTTCATCGCCACCGAGACGCTGTACCGGTTGGGTCGGATCGCGCAAACAGATCCGCTCCCCTTCTACCAATCCCTCTTCAATCACAATATAATCACTGTTCTTCCGGCCGACTTTAACATCCTGCTTTTTCGGGCCGGATGATTTCATGACGTACACCACAGTCTCACCCTCTTTTTGAAAAACGGACTGAAGCGGCACGTAAATCACATCCTGGATTCTTCCAGTAATGATGCGACAATTCACAGGTCATACCGGGCCGTAATTCGCCATCTGTAGAGTCGATCACTGCATCCGCGTCAAACACCTTAATATTGGTTTCATTCTCGCGCCGCGCAAGCGTGGCGAGCCGATCGATGTGCCCGAAATACTGTGTCCCTTCGAGCGCTTCGACCGTAATGATCACATTGTTCCCCTGCTGCACATCCGCGATGTCGACCTCATTCACGGTCGTTCGAGCCATCATTGTGCTCATGTCCGGAATTTTCATTACAGCCATGCCATGCCAAGGTGTATCCCCAATTTGGACTTTTTTCATACCCGTGCTAGAGTGAATCTCCTGATAAACCACCAGACCGTTTATCGGTGCGGTGATAGTCAACGCACTCAAGTTCCGCTCGTCCTCGCGAAGTTCAGATTCAGCCTGTCGAACGGACAACTCCGCTTTCTTCAGCGTGGCCCGGTCAATGATCTTCTGAGAATCAATCTTTTCCTTTGCCTGGGAAAGCGCCACTTCGGCCTTCCGCATGCGAATCTCATATTCCTGCTTTTTGGCCTCTGCCTCATATTCCATCATCTTTAAATTAAGCTCAGCCTGCTCGTAACTATATTTTTCCTGCTCCAATTGGCTTTGCAGCTGTGCCATATTAGACGCCATAGTCGCCTTCTCGCTCTCAAGCTGAGCCTGGGCATTGGCCAGGTCGTCATTGGATTCATCAACACTCTGCTGCATCTCACTCTGATCGAGCTGAATTAGAAAGTCACCCTTTTTCACAATGGTGCCCTCTGGAGCCATATCCACAATCTGTAGAGACATACGTCGTCGGATCCGCGGAAGAGAAATATTAGTCGAATTTAGCGCATCGATTTCTCCGCGTGTTTTAATATCGATCACAAATTCGCCTCGCATGACCTCTGTCGTCGCAACATTGGAACTCCCCGAAAGGAGAACAATCAAGAGCACGATAAGTGCCAACAGCAGTATACCGCCGACCACCAGTTTCCATTTTGCCTGTTTGAGTATCCCGTCTTTCTTAAGAAGGACCCAATCCTTCCATTCATGTATTGTTTTCAACATCCGCATGGATTTACTCCGTATTATTATTTTGTTCACGATCAGCTTGCGATTCAGAATTTTCAGGTTGTGATTGATTCCTTTGTTGTGCAGGATCTGGTCTCGATCCTTGCTCTTGCTGTTGACCCGGTGTTCTTTCGCGCCGCTGCCCGCCTCTTTGACCTTGCCGTTGACCCGGAGTTCGATTCGAAGATTGCGCGCCCTGACCGGATTCCTGCATCTGTTTCCGAATCGCTTCCCAGTCTACATCTTGCGGGGGTTGTCCGGGAGTTTGTCCTGATCCAGGGGGTGGAGTCATGCTAGGCCGCTGCCCCCCACTCTGACCGGGCTGTTGTCCTGGCATCCGACCCGACTCCTGCATCCGTTTTCGAATGGCCTCCCAATCCACATCCTGTGGAGGCTCTCCAGGCATGCCCTGCATATCGGGTGGCATTCCCTGGGGAAAGCCCGAAGGCGGAGAATCCATGGCATCCTGTTTCTCTTCACCTGAGATGGCCTGGGTAAAATAATCAAATAAAATTCCTCTGGATTCAAACTCATTAAAACTCTGCCGCAGGGTCAGTGCGAGATCCTGAATGCGCTGCTGCTCTGCCCATAATCCCAATATATTTACTTCTTCATCAGGCGCGGTCCATGACAATTTGTCTCCGTCCCTGATTCCCTCCGTAATGATTACAGATCCGTTATTCCGTTCGCCTAGCTCCACAGAATTTTTGGATCGACCCCGTCCCTTGAAGACCACAGGTTGGCCATCGATTTCATACACTGTTCCGAGCGGAACCGCGATAATGTCTTCATATTCTTTTAAGTGGATGCGCACTTTGGCGGTCATACCCGGTTTTAACCGTTCATCCATCCCATGGATATCAACGTATACCGCGAATCCTTTAAGATTGTCTTCAAATTCAAGCATCTGGGCCAGTCGTGCGACCTCACTCACCTCACCGCTAAACATCGCGTCCTGATACGCGTCAAGACAGATATCGACTGATTGTCCGGGTAGGACTTTAGCGCGATCGACCTCATTGATGAATGCTTTCACCTGCATTTCCGCTAGATCCGGAATGGTCACCAATGCTTCGCCTGGCCGGGCCGTGTATCCCACCCGCAGCCGTTCTCGGGAGTTCATTTGTCCGACATCCTCATAAACCACCATGCCCTTGGCCGGTGCGGTCAAACGCATTTTATCCATACGCTCCCTGGTGATCACCTGATCACTTTCAGCCTGACGAATTGAGGTCTGAATGCGAAGCAACTCACTGCGGTCGATGATTCGCTGGGCCTCAAGCATCTCTTGGTTCGTTTTAAGCTGGATTTCGGCTTGTTTCAACAGAATTCGCGCTTCCTCTTTTTTGGCCTCGGATTCATATTGCTGTGATTCAATGGTCAGCTGCGCCTGCTTGTTGGTATAATTGGCTATTATGATATTGCTCTCAAGTTCAGAGATCCTGCGTCGCTGTTGAGCCAGGATACGCTGAAGATCGGCTTTCAGACTCTCGACGCGCTCTTCATTTAATGTAAAACGTTCCTCTAAATCACTGACATCGAACTGGATGAGAAAATCTCCTGAATCCACAAAGGTGCCTTCGGGCGCCAGATCAATAATTTGCATGTTGGATGACCACATCATCGGCGTGGAAATCGACCGTTTTGAGAGCGCTTCGACTTCACCGGATTCAATCAGATCCACAATGAAAGATCCTTTTTTCACAACATAATAATCTTCACGCTGGAAGGCAGAGGAGGGTTGATCCTTCTGGCACAACAAGGTCATTAGGATGAAGAAAAGCACGCTCCCGATGGCCCAGCGCCGCCAATGGTTGATCTGAAGGACAAAATCACGAACCTGTATCAGGATAGGTTTTACGCGTTTAAAATATGTTTTCATAGCAACTTGCATTTTAAAGGTTCACTTGTTATCAAATGTTAGACAATCGAGAATTCAACTTATTCCCAGAAATAGTATATTATATTAAAAAAACCATATCGCTCACCGGAACAATATAATACATAAAATCAATGTTTTGTTTGTATTAAATTGTAAAAAAATAATTTTATGAGATCAATAGCGCATGGTGTAATTTGCATGAATAGACGCCGGGTTGAAATAAAGAGGAAAGCCCCTGAGATTCACTCTCAGGGGCTTTATATAGTGCGCAGGTTAATGGATGGAGATCTGTTTTGGTTTTACTACTTCTGCTTTCGGCAGTGTTACAGTCAAGATACCATTCTCATATTGGGCCTTGATCTCAGCTGCTTTTACTTCTTTGGGCAGCTTGAAAGAGCGTTCGAACTTGCCATTAGAGCGTTCGTTGCGATGCAGAACTGTACCGTCTTTAGATACGGTCAGCTTCTCGCCACTGAGAGTTAATACATTGCCTTCCAGGGAAAGATGGATGTCATCTTTGCTCATACCCGGAATTTCAGCCACGACCTCATACGCATCTTCATTCTCAACTACATCTACAAGGGGTGTCCAATTGCAGAGGCAGGATGAATCGTAATCTGAGCTGTTGAGAAATCGGTTCAGAGTGTCGTTCAGATGATAATCTGATTGAATTCTTGCGAGTGTCATTTTATTTCTCCTTTCAATGATTATAAATTTAACTTCATGCAGTGGATATGCAATCGGTATGCCAATCTTTTAAAAATACTTTTTGTCTTTTATTTACAACTGTTTATGGCAACGAGATCCATCTGGCAGACCACCTGCCATCATAACACAGCTATGCGACATTGACAGACATATTTATTCATGTGTGCCACACTGGCGCATTCCAGATAAAATACATGGATAAATAGCAAGAAATCCTGAATTTAGAATTTCATTTGCATATCTTTAATTTTTTTTTATATTACAATTCATCCATTTCTCTACCTCTGACAGAGGAGAAGGAGTTGCACCATGCGTAACTACCACCTATCATTTGGTATTCTTTTAATAATAAGTTTTTTAGCAGGATGTGCACAACCCGTGATTGAGGAGAAAGCTCCCGTGAGTGACATACAACATGAGTTAAATAAACTGGCGCCGGTGACATTAACCGCCGATCTTTCATACTTGCCCACACACGAAGTACAGGTCATAAAATTGCTGGTAAAGGCCTCGCAACATATTGATCGACTTTATCTGATGCAAGTATCAGAATCAAATCCGGTCATGATGAAAGAACTGATGAAATCGAAAGATTTAGAATCTGAAACCTACCTTGATTTCTTTAAAATCATGTTCGGTCCCTGGAACCGCATGGAAGAAGACATACCCTTCATAAACCAGCAGGCCAAACCTAAAGGTGCCGCATATTATCCCCTCGACATGACGAAAGATGAATTTAACAAATGGATCGAAACCCATCCCGAAGACCGAACTGGTTTCGAAAGTAACTTTACCGTGATCAGACGAGAGGATGGGGCACTTGTAGCCATACCCTATTCAGAATATTTTGAGGACGAATTAAAGGAGCTGAAAAAACTTTTACTTCAGGCTGCTGATCTGACACAGGATACCACATTGGAACGCTTCCTGAGAAGCAGGGCCGAGGCATTTTTAACTGATGATTATTATCAGAGTGACATGGATTGGATGGATTTGGCCGAAGATATCGAGGTCGTGATTGGCCCCTATGAAGTGTATGAAGACAATTTATTCGGACTCAAGGCCGCATTTGAATCTTTCATCTGTGTCGTAGATCACGAAGCCAGCGAAAAGCAAATGGAAATCGCCAAATATCTGGTTGATTTGGAAAAGGCATTGCCTATTGCGGAAAAGCATAAGAATTTTGACCGCGGTGCTTCTTCCCCCATCAAAGTGGTCAACCTGCTCTATTCATCGGGCGATACCAAAGCTGGCATTCAAACCACTGCCTTCAACCTGCCGAACGATGAACGTGTGCGTGAGGCCAAGGGATCCAAGAAAGTCATGTTGAAAAATGTCATGCAGGCCAAGTTTGAAAAATGCTGGATTCCAATTGTAAACACAGTGCTTGTGGAAAAGGATTTGAACCACGTTTCATTCGACGCTTACTTCGCACACGTTTTAATGCACGAAGTCAGCCACGGTCTGGGTCCCGGCAGGATTATCGTGGATGGACGCGAAACCACGGTCAACAAAGAACTCAGTGACTTATATTCTACAATAGAGGAAGCCAAAGCCGATGTGTTGGGTATTTTCACGGCCCAGTACTTGATTGATGCAGGCGTGTTTTCAAAAGATTTGGAAAAGACATTGTATGCATCCAATCTGGGCGGTATGTTTCGATCCATTCGGTTTGGGATAGATGAAGCACATGGCGGCGGTGTAACCATTCAGTTGAATTATTATCTGGACAAACGCGCCTGCACCGTGGACAGTGACGGCCGATTCCGTGTCAATGATCGTAGAATGAAACGGGCAGTGAAGGATCTGGCGGAAGATCTGCTCAAGATTGAAGCAGAAGGCGATTACGCAGCGGCCAAGGCGCTCATAGAAAAATATCGAGTCATCCGCCCTGAAGTTCAGTTGGCGTTAGACAGACTCAAAGATGTGCCTATTGATATTCGCCCGATCTATCCGATTGAAGGAGAAATTTAATCCTTCATAATATATACGCTGCTCCCGGCTATTGGGGAGCGGCACAATGCAACTCATTTTACCGGATTCTAGGATAGTCCATTTATGAAAACTCCCACATTCTTTCAACGGATCATCCAAGCGATTCACACCCGATATCGGTCCACTCGATTTCAATTAATGGATTGGAACATAACAAGCTATCTGCTTTTAATTGGAATCCTTGTGATTCCCTTTCATCAAGACGTAAAATCATGGTGGATTTATCCTTTCATGCATCTGGCGCTTATCCTGATCCTGGTGGAATTTATCCGCTTTAGCGAATCACGATCGAACCGGATATTGAGAGCCATACGCATTTTCTATCCCTTATTATTTGCCACACTGGGCTGGAAAGAGCTGAATAACTTAATCACCATGATCTTCCCTTACTGGGCAAATGATTTGGTGATTCAGATCGACATGCTTTTATTTGGTGTGCATCCTACCGTCTGGGTTGAGCAGTTCTTTACTCCATGGCTCACAGAACTCATGAATTTTTTCTACGCGGTGTTCTGGTTCTATACAGCCATTGTTGCGTTGGCTTTATATATAAAAAAACGGGAGCAGGATTTATTTGATTTCTTTTTTGCGGTCTCTTTTGCTTATGCTGTCTGCTTCACGCTTTTTCTGATTTTTCCGAGCGAAGGTGCATGGATCGTTTTGAAAGATTTGCATCATGCTGAACCAGAGGGTGGATTTTTTCAGCATCTTAATCAAGCGGCTCAGGCTAAAGGAACGATCCGGGGTGGTGCCCTGCCGAGTTCTCATGTGGCGTTGTCTTTTGTTGTGGCCTGCACCTCGATAAAATATTTCAAACGATTGGGAATCCTGTTGTTGATCTTGTCATTTGGTGTTGCTGTCTCCACTGTATACTGCCGGTATCATCATGCCATCGACGCGATAAGTGGTGTATTTACAGGTTTCCTGCTTTACTGGATATCAAATCGCATTTTAAAGAAACAGAACAATTGATATAGCCTTGGAGAACTTAATTTATTTTCGAACATTTTAAAAGCGTGAGGAATCCGCATTATTCAGCATCTCCTTTGGGATCTCTTCGCGAAAAGGGACTGCCACAGCAGTCCTTTTTCTTTATGTAAATCAGGAAAATGATCAGATAATGTTTGTGTCGGACTAAAACATGCAACTGTACATCTATTCAAATCTCTCCGAGAATGACACCCAGACTCAATACGATCCATTACGCGACATCATTCACCGGATTGCCGCTCAAACAGATTCATCGGATCTGGTGGTCGCACTGTACCTGTGGCCGGGACGATTCAGAACACGTGGCACCGCTTATGTTAATCGCTGGATGACTCCCAGACGATTTCTGCCCACACACGGCAACTGGAAAGCTGTGCGCTCCTTTGGCGTCCCTGCGGATCTCCCTGCCAGGTTCAAATTGATCCGGTTAAGGTTGGATGGTAATCGTTCTGCATATCCAAAAAAAGAATTAGATATCTATGGGTGGGAATTCCAATATCCTGATTTTAAAACCCATCTCGCCCACTTATTCGCCCATGAACTCCACCATTTCAGACGATATCATCTCGGGCTTCATCCAAGAGAAGGTGAACACAGCGCCAATCAGTGGGCACTCGATCACGTACGCAATCTGGATTATCCTCTGGAATACCGCCGAATTCAAACGTCGCAACAAAAAAAACCATCAAAAAAAAATACGCTCTGGAAGAAAATAGTTGGCGATCCGTTCAGTCATTTTCGCGGATTAAAACAAGGGGATACAGTGAGGATTGTAAATGATCCACGAAAGAAATACACGAGACAGGAAGCACGGGTACTTCGGCCAATCCGGACCAATTCAACGCGGATTGTTATACAGACAATGGATGGAAAAGAATGGCGTTGGCCCATGAACTGGCTTGAACCCGATGTGCTCACAACAAAGATTTGACATTATTGAAACAGACGGTTATCTTGGAACAGGAATTGCAAAGCAATCACAGAAGGTCACAAAACAGAGTCGTATCACCTATAAATGGAACTCTCTCAAGTTATTTAATATCAATTGTTTTGAGATGGCTAAACTAAATCAATATGGTGTAAATGAAGAATCGATTCTTGCGTTGAAACCCCTTTTCGGAGTTTTCAGAATGGAGAAGCAGTCCGTTGTGAATTTCAAAGTGAAAGCCAAAGAACGACTTGTATACAGTTTGTTGTGCGGGCTTGGACTTGCATCTCTTTCACTTTCTCAATTTGTTTTAAATTTGGGAAGCTTCATATTCATAATATCCAGCCTCGTGGCAGGAGTCGGAGCGATGCTTTTTGTATATGCGACCCGAAGTCCGATCATCCTGTTTACCGATGATGGATTCTATTACAAACCGGCTCTTCTATCCAACCGCGCTTATTATACGTTTGACGAAATTCAGTTCATTCTGCCGTCAGGTTCAAACGACATCGTACACTTCCAACTGGAGGATGGACAAACCGTTCACATTCACCTGAAACATCTCAATCAAAAAGACCACATCCGGTTTATCTTTTTACTCGAATCGGATGTCAATCGCAAACACGTCCTCAAATCCATCGCCTCACACACAAAATCATGAGTAAACGTCTCATATCCTGGAATGTCAATGGAATCCGCGCGATTCAGAAGAAAGGCTTCCTGGATTGGTTTCTGAAGGAACAGCCCGATGTGCTCTGTCTCCAGGAAACCAAGGCCCAGTCGGATCAGCTTGATGTGGCCCTGATTGAAGTACCTGGATACCACGTATACTTTGCATCTGCGGAACGAAAAGGATACAGCGGTGTGGCGATCTATTCAAAGGAGAAGCCTCTTAATGTGCATCCCGGATTGGGAGTCGCTGAATTCGACGGTGAGGGACGTACCCTGATTTGTGAGTACCCGGATTTCACACTCTATAATATCTACTATCCAAACGGCAAAGCGTCACCCGAACGGTTGAATTACAAGATGCGTTTTTACGATGCGTTTCTGGATCACGCAAATGGGGTGAAAGATCAGGGAAAGAATATTGTAATCTGTGGCGATGTCAATACTGCACATGCTGAAATTGATCTGGCCCGCCCGAAAGAAAATGAGAAGTTCTCGGGATTCCTTCCGGAGGAACGCGCCTGGATTGATAAATTCCTGGCAGATGGATATGCCGACACCTTCCGGATGTTTACAAAGGAGGGCGGATATTATTCATGGTGGGATTATAAAACCCGTGCAAGAGAACGGAATGTAGGCTGGCGCATCGACTACTTCTTTGTGTCGGAAAGTTTAAAATCCCGTGTCAAGGATGGCTTTATTCTTAAAGATATCATGGGCTCCGACCACTGCCCTATCGGCATTGAACTGGACATTCCATAAAACTGATCCCTACTTGAGAAAAGGATCAAGTCACCAATCACTTGTCATTTGTCACTTGTCACTTCTTACTATTTTATCAACATCATCTTCCGCTGCAACACATCACCATTTATTTCCAGACGATACAGATAAATTCCCGAACTGACGGACTGGTTAGAGCTGTCCATCCCGTTCCACACTACGGAGTGCTCTCCGTCAGACTGGGTTGAATTCATGAGAGTCTGGACGATTTGTCCCTGCACATTCTGAACCGTAAGCTTGACAGGGGATGATACATCGAGCGCATAGCGAATCGTGGTTGTCGGATTAAAGGGATTGGGATAATTGGGATAAAGCTGAAAATCCTGTGGTGCCGTTTCTGGATTTTGATCCACCGCCGATCCGCTCATATAACCACGTAACCATGTGAGGGTCAGACGCTCTAATCCCTCACTGTCGACAAGATATCCGTTTTCACGCCACATCCTCCCTTGAATATATCCCCAAAAAGTAATTCCTTCAACCAAAGGATGCTCTATGAACAATGTAACTTGCTCTTGCAGTGTTTCCAGTTGATCTTGATCATCTGCAATATTCACATCATATTCAGAAATCTGAATAGGCAACTCGTTTTCCGCCAATCGATCTAGACGGGTTGAAATAGAACTGATATTATCGTTCTCAAGAAAATGACCCTGAGCACAAATTCCATCAATTAGATCTCGTTCCTTTAATGATGCAACAATGTTATTGAATCGAGTAATGGATTTCGCGCCTCCTAACAGCTCATACTCATTGAGAAGCAATTTCGCATCCGGGAAATACTCACGTGCCTTCTCAAAGGCCCAGATCACCCAATCCCAGCCGGTCTCACCCTCACCGCCAAGAGATTCATAATACTCAGGATAATAATCCCAGGGCGGTCGTTCAATGGGTTCGTTCACCACTTCGACATAATCTGCGTCAGGATACCGCTCACCACAGAGCTGAATCCATTCTTCTACCTCTGCGGCCTGGGCGGCTGAATCGAGTGGTGTTAACCACCAACCTGGCTGCTGTTTACCCCAAACAAGTACATGCAGACGGAATGGGAAATCATTGTCCTTCGCATAATTATAAATATTGTCGAGCTGGCCCCAGTTATAATAATCAGGACCTGATTCCACGCTGCCCCATTTGCCCGCATTCTCAGGCGTCACCTGATTCCAGTATTCCCAAAAATTATCAGGAATCGTACCGCCTGTTGCACACCCCAGCCACTTGTCATGCCCCTCAGCCAATTGGGCCGGAGCTTGAGAAATGAAACAAAAAATGAGGCCGCTGATAATGATCGGGATGCTGAATCGTTTGTTGATGATAAATTCCATGACGCTCCCTTCTTCAATTGTATGTTCGGTGTGCGTATGACTTAATATAAAATAGAATATTGTTTTATACAATAGTAAGTGAAAAACCGTGAATTCACAGTTAGTAAAAAACGCTAACAGAGGATTAACAATTATCGAAGATCTTTCCAGTCACCTTCGAGTTTATCTTGAATCTGCAAAGATAATACCATGAAATCAGATAATATTCTTCACCCTATCTTATAAACTTCATTATCAATGATATAAGGAAAGTTTCTATTAATCTAATATGTTAATAGAAATCACACGTTTAAATACGATCTTGTAATTTTTTGCACATTAAAATCTTATTTGGCAAGGAATTGCCAAACTAATTTTTCAGTAACAACATTTATTACTTACTTTGTAGCAATAGCAGTCTACTAATAAACCCGTAACATTTACGCCAGCAGGCCAAATTTCTTTTCTGTGCCCCAAGCATAACTTGGGATGGAGAAGAGAAGTAATAGGCTATATTCAGCTTGCTCGGCTTGTGGCTGTTCCAACGTGCTTCGGAGTGCCCCGACCTCCTCGATCTGATGAACTCAGGCGCTTCCTTCCTCCACCCTGGGAAATTTCCTTTGCGCCTTGTCTCCGGATGAAAACATGGGCACTCTTCGGTTTTCGACTCATAGGAATTTCGGATGTATGTTTCCGCTTAAACTGATTTTCCGGGATAAAATCACCGTAATTAAAATCGGTTAAACTTCTCCGTTCAATTGGAGATCCGAGAACCTTTTCGATACTTCGAAGCATCAAATCATCATCCTTCACTGCAAAAGTAAAAGCATCCCCGGTCTGAAGCGCTCTGCCAGTCCGGCCAATCCGGTGGGTATAGGCGTCCACCGTATCAGGCATATCGAAGTTAATGACATGGGTCACATCAGAAACATCAATGCCGCGGGCTGCTATATCGGTTGCGACGAGCACATCGTACTTGTTGCCGCGAAAACCGTTAATGGCATCCTGCCTGCGGTTCTGAGACATGTTCCCCTGAAGTGCTGAAACACGATAGTTCTTTTTTAAAAGCTGCGCCGCGAGGCTCTTCGCCCGATGTTTGGTACGAGTGAAGATCAATACCCGGCCCGTGGAAGTCTGTTTTAACATTGCGAAAAGTAGAGCCTTTTTCAACTCTTGGGGAACCGGGTATAGGGCATGTGAGACTGTCTCCACAGGAGCGCTTATGCCAATCTGAACTGTCTTCGGATTGTTCAGAATACTATCCGCCAGACTGCGTATTTCATCCGGCATTGTCGCAGAGAAAAAGAGAGTCTGTCTTTTCTGGGGAAGATATTTTATGATCCGGCGAATATCCGGAAGAAATCCCATATCGCACATCCGGTCGGCCTCATCAAGAACGAGGACTTCAACATGAGAGAGATCGATGGCCCTCTCCCCCAAATGATCAAGAAGGCGCCCCGGACAGGCCACAACAATCTCAACACCTCGTTTCAGAGCCGCCAGCTGGGGATTCTTGCTTACACCGCCGTATATGGAAACACTTCGGATTCCCGTCATTTTACCCAGATCAATACTTGCCTGGTGTATCTGTTCGGCAAGCTCCCGGGTTGGAGCAATGATTAAAGCACGCACCCGGCGTCTCGGTCCTTTCATGAGCCGCTGGAGAATCGGTAAAACGAAGACAGCTGTCTTACCGGTTCCGGTCTGGGCCAATCCGAGCACATCCCCACCTTCAAGAACCAGGGGTATCGCCTTCTCCTGGATGGGCGTGGGTGTGACATATCCTGCTATTTTAATCCCTTTATGTATGTTGGGATCAAAAGAAAATTGATCAAATATCATATGAATATGTGCTCCTTGTTATTCTTAAGCCAGCGAGTAGTTCCCGGCTTGGATATGGCTATTCTATGGATTCAACTCCGCATCCATGAGTTTTGTTCATTCATTGTTACAATATACATTTTTTCTGCGAGAAAAACTAACTGGATGCTGATGACCAAATGGTTAACAACGATTTTAAATATGGAGAAATGTGATTAGGGATAAAAACAATATGGCTCAATGTTATATTAAGTGGGTAGCACCAATCAACGATTATGAATTCGCCACGGATTTTCACGGATGCACACCGATTTAAAAAGACGAGACGCCTAACTCAAATATTCATTATTCCGAGACTGATGAACAATCTGATTATCTGTTAAGTCACTATTAATGCTATTAATAATTGGAACTCATTTTTCGAATTATACTTTGTCAATACTTCCAGTTCAATAATATAACATTCAAAAACAGATCAGATCATAGAGGCTATTTTTTTAATTCATTTCATTCTATCCGTGTTTCATCCGTGTTTATCTGTGGCATATTGTATTTAAAATATCCTCTCAATCCAAAATAGTGCCAAGATTCTAGTGAAAACATCTATCATTTAGATTGATTTTTTTGATAACCTAAAAGGATTGATATTTTTTATCGCAATTTACATGCAATCGAATTTGACTGGATTGCATTAAATCGACCCGCCAGGATTTTCATATTCCTGTTTGTCGGATTGTAATCCGATCCGAATACAGTTGACAGAATTGGATTTTATCCTGCCACCATCCAACTCTAAAGAATCATTCTACAACATATGCTCAATCCACCCATCCATCATTTTGGAAGGGAAGGATAAGCGCCAATGTAGGAAGCATCCGTATTTAGACGCAGAAGTCCTTTCACTTCATCCGAAATCGGAGCTGCTGCCTCCGATCCTAAAAACTGATTCAAGACCTGATAATTGCCGAGATCAGGACTCTGGAACAGCGGGCCATTATAATTGGCGAAATGGAGGCTTCCAGCCTCAAACTCCGGATGAATCTCATGGAATCCATTTAATGAATCGAAGTGTAACTGGCACTCCTCATTTTCAGCGGGACTCCATATAATCATTGGATAGGATGCGGTTTCCCTGGCGCGTACATAGACATTATTGTCCAGCTCCTTTAATTGCGAGTCCTTTACCCGCTCACACAAGGCAGCAGGCTGCCAGACGTAGAAGAGGGGACGTCCGAAATTTTCGTCACCGGTCATGAGATTGTTTACAAAGATGTGTCCGACCCGCTCTTCCACACCTGGCCCTGAGGCGGGATGCCAGCCGAAATGATCACCTTCCGCGCTTCGCGCCGTACGTGAGATGCAGGCCGTGCTGTTGATGAAGGTGTTCTGATAGATGCGCGCATTCGAGCTGTTCAAAATCCACAGGCCATGATCACAATTGACGAACACATTGCCGACACAGGTCACGCCCTTGGAAATTTCAAAAAAGAATCCATTGTCACTTGGCCAGGGCTGATTTGTGGAAAAGGGCCCGTCCAACAAACCGACATCCTGAACCCAGTTGTTTACAAAGACGCCGTCGACATTGCCGACATCGTACCAAATACCATTGGAGTAGGGATGATCAATGACCAGATTGTCCCGGCAGGTGACCCGATAACATTGATTGAAAATTTTCACAGCAGCGGGAAAATATCCGGTAATGCGTTCAATATTATTCCGGGTAAAAATATTTTTTTCCAGCAGAGCATCTGCGGAGCTTATCAGATAAATACCTTCCGTGCTGGTATCGCTGATCTTGCAATGGCGGATCGTCATGCGATCTCCACGAAAGTATCCGGCAACCCGGGAACAGTAGGAGATGGTGCAATGCTCCAGTGTCGTGCCGACGACCTCTTTTCCAAGTTCGGCCTCATCTGCGACCCTTTCCAGCTCAGTGCCCTCAATTTCGAGCGCTCGGTAGGCGTATTGTGTGAAGATGATGCCCCGAATCGTCGGGCCCTTGCCATCCGATTTTTTACCATGTACTTTCTTTGTCGTCCGCAATATCGCGACATCGAATGCAGTGATTTCCACCAGATGATCTGTGGGATCCACTCCGATGTAAACATGTTCGGATTCATGGTTGATGTAATAGGAATTCTCATCCAACTCACCTTCCCATCCGGCGGATTGCAGGAATTTTCCGTCCACGAAAACCATGTCATTGTTGAAACGATGTTGAGGGGTGCGTTCTCCCTCGCGATCACGCCGCCACCAGCTTTGTGGTTTCATGGGAAATAGCCGGGACCAGGAGGTCTTCCATGTGTCGAAACGGAGTTTCTGCCACTCGGTTGCCACAAAGGTTCCCTTTAAAATCGGCTGTTCATCCAGATAGGGCTGCATGGTGATCCCCTGATTCAGGATCAGGTTCCCGGTACGGTACACGCCGCCGCGCAGAATGATCGCATCACCGGTTTTGACACGCTCTATCGCGATTTCAATTGTTGTGGGTTCGTCCAGAGTCTTTCCGGATGCCTTTGTCTTTCCATCCGGTGCGACATAATAAATGGTTCCTTCCACTTTGGGCAGCTCATAGGTTTGGGGAATCGGGCCGTACGGACCACCGGAGGGCTGCGCGGTAGCGACTGCCGGAAGAAGCATCAGGCAGCAAAACAACCCAACAATCCAGATTGGAGTGCGCTTTAATTTCATTTTCTTTGCTCCTTAACTATTGAATTCTTGTCAGATGATAAGGTGTCGCATAAATCAGCGTGATGCAATGTCAAATTTATGTTTGGCTCATTGAATTAAGAGTTTGGCCAATTTTTTATAGATGCCCTCAAGCACCTCTTCCCGTTTTAGCTTGACCGGATCAAGCTGCTCATCTTCTCCAAAAATAATATCTGTGACGATTTCACCGAGTGAGGGATTGGCCTTTTCTTCGGTCTTCTCTGATTTTGACGCTTCATTTTCTATGGCATTGTGCCAGACTTTTTTGCCAGACTTAAGATTGTAAATTTGAAATTCGGACGAGATTACATAGGTCCGAGTATAAGTAGTCTCAATCATTTCTTCGCCATCGCTCTCAACTGTGTTCTCAACGGAATCATTACGGATCACTTCGTCTTCAATGGTACCCAAAAGCAGATAATCTGTATTGGGCAGTGAATCGCTCAGAGATTGCATCATCTTGAGATCCAGCTCACTGTTCGAATCCAGGCTTTTCATCAGAGGAGTGTACAGCTTCTCACCCAGATTGTATCGCACCTGCTTGGTATTGAATATCTCCATTGTGGAGGATTCTTCCACACATTTATCAAAAAGAAGGGTGGAGAGAAGCATGCTGATTTCCACGCGTTCTGTTTCCGACATTGATACGAATGAGGAGGCCATACCGCAAACGGCCAGTCGTTTATTTTGTAGATCCCCGACCGAAAAGGTGCTATCCTGATATAGGGTAGTCTGATGCAGAGAGTGCCGAACACCGCAGGATACTAGAAAAGCACACATGAGAATGCATGCACTGATCAATGTAAATTTCTTGGACCATTCCATCTGTTTTCTCCTAAGAATAATGAAAATTCTCCTCACCCGGAACGACTACTCAGATTTCGACTGCACCATAGATTCAATGCTGTTCTCCCGAATGTGCTGAATATTGTTCTGGATTTCATTGTCCGTGTGAACTTTAAATAAAGCTTTGAATTTGCCACAGAGTTCGTCGCATTCCGCGCAAGTAAAGTAGCCTTTTTTAATCGCGCATTTACGAATGCTGCAAAACGGATTGCCTCCTTTGTTCCGGCAGCCGGGGCATTCCTGTTTATAAAATTGGGCCAGTTTCTTATAACCGAAATAATTGAATCGCATAAAGGGGATGACCTTGGCTATGGCTTCCATATTCACGGTTTCAAATGCATCATCCAACGATTCGATCTTTTTTCGAACCTCCGCGAATTTGCTCTGACAGACCGAGCAGTCCAATCCGCAATAAGCGATATCGTCTTTGGTCAATGTTTTCCTCCACTATTCTTTTTAAAACATATCCGCAGCTGCATCAAGTACCACTCTCACATCTCCAGTAAGCGATTGATTAATTTATGCAATATCACGCCCGCGTTGTTTCCAGAACCAATAGAACACATATATCCGTCCAAATTTTCAAGGTGTGCAAGTAACACACAATCTTCATCGGGATAAGGCGTTACTGCTGTCATGAATTCCCAGTGAAATACTGTCGTGTCGGATAAGTTTTGCACTAATTGAATCATTTCATCGCGAGGGATAAGATAACAATTTGGCTGGTTGAGTTGGATTTTATTGGAATCGGCAGACATTACATGGTGTACATTAACAGGAACTCTTATTGACAGGCACATGGTTTCGCCCATTGTCCCGATGACATGATCGGTGGGTGTAAAATCACTTTGTACAGGTGTGAAGGGTAATTTGTCCCTTATGCAAGACACCGTCAATATAATCATAAAAACAAAGATCAACCGTTTCATTCACTTTCCTGACTGCTTCTCGATTTAAATCTTTTAGCGTTTATTTCAGCAATATCATTTTCTGTGTCTGTACTTTAGATGGCGAATCCAGTCGATATAGATAAATACCATTGGAAAGATCTGATGCATCAAAATTAATTGTGTGAGATCCAGCCCGTTTTCTTTCATTGACGAGAGTTTCTATTTCACGCCCCAACATATCATAAATTTTAAGAATTACAATTTCCTGCTTCGGTAAATCAAACTGAATTCGGGTTGATGCATTGAAGGGATTGGGATAATTTTGATGTAGAGTCATCGTTGTGGGAACAACGTGACTATATGATTCTATGCCTGTAGGATCAATATGGAGAAGCGAGACATTGTCTAGATAGACATCCCCATCTGAGCCGCCACAGTTGAAAACAACACGTGCATTATAATCGCTTGTTGCTTTCATGATAAATTCATACGAAAAGTGTTTCATCTGTTCATTGATCAGGGATAGAGGTGTTTCACCATAATTTTCATAAGGTTCGAATCGCCTCTCAAACTTCGCATCAATGACTTTAATGGAATCGGAATATGCATCAAATTCAAAAAGGTAGGTCTCACCCTGAGAGAGTTCAATGTTCTCTTGAACTACCTGGATGTGAGAATAATCCGTTCCTCCATTTTCTATTTGCATATGATACTGCCCATCGATAACGCTGCCACGTCCTTCTGCTTCATCTGAGTTCTGATCATACCAGCGCGATGATCCATCTGAAAAAGCACCGTTTAAAATGTGATTTTTACCCGGCCCAAAGAATTTAACCTTTACTTTTTGAGTATTTGAAAAAGTACTTTGCTGTCCGTTGTTGTACACTGCGGTCACGCGAAAGTACCAGGTAATATTATTTATCAGATCTGTCAGATTAGCCGTTGTCTCTTGCGAGTTCATGAGCATGTTTGTCGGCTCTTCCAGAGTGTCACCAAAGATTCTGTAGTAATTTACATTCTCATCGCCAAATTTATTAAAAATTAAGGTAACACAGTCATTATGGGGTTCCGCGATCAGGTAGGGGGCATCCAGCATGCCTTCCCATTCAAACCGTTTTGATCGATAGCTTGCAATACCCAGTCGTTCTGTCTCATAAATGACATTTCCACTTGAATCTACTTCACATGCCCATGAAGTCGGAGGACCCCGGCCCCAATCAATAAACGTATTCCCATTGGGTAAACGTTGTACACTGCCCATTCCGGATGCATACAAATCGGGTGAATATCGAAATTCCCAAACGTTCTCAGCAGTCATGTTCACAGTGTCCACTCTGAATTCCACAGCGCGTGAGAATTCGGGAGTGCGATGATTCCCATTGTCGAAGACGGTGTAGTGATTCGGTTTTCCGGGTACAGGCCTCGCATGATGCTGATAGTCTAGTTCGTAAGGATCATTGATGAAATCAAATTGATTGTTCGGCCCGCCGAGCCGCCATATGATTTCACCCGTATACCGGTTAATTTTTGTGATTTCATTGAAGTGCCGGACGGAAATCACATAATTGCTGTCGTAATCCACGGCCACCGAATTCGTGTGTGTATAATCAATGGTATTGGAAGTCAGGCTTTTATGAACGACATCCTGGATTTGATAATGATCCCAACACCGAAATTCCAAGTAGACATTACCTTCGCTATCCACTTCCTGAATGTGGTTTCCCAAAACCTGCGCATTTGGAGACCCGCCGGGAACGATTTCGCGCATATCCACGATGAGCCATTCAAAAGCAATTATTAATGCGTGACCGTTTGGCAATAGTACAAAATCGTGAGGGTCTGTCCAGTAGCCATGGCCGGGTGTAAATGCATTAATCTGATTATAATGGTTATCAAATATCATAAAACTGCGCGGATTCATTATAAATGCGGAGAGCACACCAGAAGGCTGCACTTTAAAATCAGCAAGGGCAGTTGTGAAGCGACGATAAAAATAGGGTGTGCCATCGTTCTCACAGATAATTAAATACCTGCCTACAGTCGTATACCATGTATTGAAGAACACCCTGCCAGGTGCGGTTGCTTCATAAACCTGTGTGTGGATTTCAGGAAAATCGCTGGGTACGCTAACTCCGTTTAGGATCGTGGTATGCCCCACTGTTTTCATCGGCTGGCTCTGTAACGTTTTGGATTGAGAATCATGCTCATTAATCCAGTCCATATTCAGTTGATCTGAAATACTGGAGGAAACCATGAATTCGAATTGAAGTAGTTCCGATTGGTTATATGCATCCACTACTATGACTTGAACCTCTTCTCCAGGTGAAAATGATGTTTGCGGTTTAAAGATGAGAGTGCGCTGGTCGGGGGAGATTATTTTATCCCCAATATGGACGCCACTTTCATCCCCGATCACTGTAAATTCATACTGTTCAGAAAGGATGGATGTGTTGAATTTTAAAATGATGGTTGCTTTGGGAGTAACCCATTTTGCGCCATCTTTGGGAAAGTGATACGTGATGTGACTGGAAATAGCTCCCAAGGTTGGAAGAATTATCCATATACATAGTAGTAATACATTGTACAACCGGTTTTTTATCAAATAGGAGATCTCCGATTTTAAACACGTGAAATATAGGTAACGGGAAAAGATAAGCAATCAGGACGGTTTTATCAAATAAGAATATGAAATATTAATTGCAAGAGATTGGTTTGATCTTTTGTGTTTTGCAGCTACTTATTAATGTATAAATTTTATCCCTGACTGTATGACCAGATCACGAAAAAGATAATCGTAGGTTATATCTGTGTTGCGCCACCAGAGTGGGCTATTTGTTTTGTGAGTTGAAAAACGATATCTCGTACCCAAATCGATTTGAACGGTGCCGATTCTGTAACCGAATCCCAGAGAAATACTCTGTAAATCGACGGGCTGTTCCTCTGCGTCCAGTATTGGCAGAATATCCCAAGTGTAGCCTGCTCTTGTTTTGAGCCTTTTCCCATACTCTACACCAAAATGCCAGGCTGTGCCACTCTGAGCATTGCCAATATATCCATCATATATTTTTACTTTTGACCAAGGCCGGCTTTCAAGATCGATTGCGACTAAACAGTTTTTTACAGGTTTGACTGCCAAACCAAAATTCAATGCACTCGGGAGAACTGTTTTCTGAAAATCATATTTATACCAATATGATTGATTCCACAGAATACCAAGGGAAATTTGAGATGTAAGTTGGATTGTTGCCCCAATACGCAAGAAAGGGTTTGCTTCTTTACGGTTAATCGTATTTGAATAGGTGCTGAATGGTTCATATATATCTATATAATGTGTTACATTGGTTGTCCGGTTCAAAAAGGGGATGTTTGCTGTAATGCCGATTTCGCTTTTATTTCCAATTGAAAAGCCAATGCCTAAATGAATAAGGCTATAATTGCCATATGAATCCCGTTCTATTCGAGTTTGGCTGCCATCATCATATATGCGTCTTTCATGCCGCGTTGTATGCCATGTATAAAATGAGCTGTATCCAATACCGCCACCAAAACAATAAATTGAATCCCTTGAAGCTTTTAAAAAAGATACACCTACATAATTGATCCGCTGAACCGGTTTATAAGATATTGAAACATCACTATACTGGGTCGTATAATATGCGTCTTCATATTGCATGGTCTTATAAACCTGCCAATAATGACCGATGATAATTTCTGCCTGACTGCTTTTAGCCAATCCTGCGGGATTTCCGTAAAGGGCATTAATGCCCGTATCAAAAGCGAGATATGCACCACCCATTGCAAAGGAGCGGTGACTCCCGGTTTGAGGTATTGCATGAGTTGGTTCTTCAGAGAAACCCGTGGAACTAAGCATCAAATGCAGAGCAAGACCTATGTGAACGATTAAATGTCTCATGATATTCGAGTCCGTTTATAGAAGAATAAGGTACAACGCCAACAGGGCAAGGAGTATATGCCTGCTATATCGTTTTCTAAATGTTCTGAACAGGAAAATTGGCAATAAAAGAAGAAAAGGAAGGCCAAAACCAGCTGTTTGCCATGGATTATACTGGTTAATAAATACACTTAAATGCAGGGGTACATCCCCATTTGGATCAGGTATAAAGATTACATCATCCGTCATATCATCAGGCGATAAAACCGTTCGAAGACGTGTGATCATGTAATGATCATCTTCAGGAAAATATGGATCGAAAAAACCATCAAAACTTCCTGGATAAGTATAGTCATAGCCCTCCCTTGATGTATATCCATAATCCACATACTCAATAATAAATGAGCCGGAAGGGTGAGAAGCCAATTCTTCCTGAAAAATGGATTCATAATCAAATGTTAATGATCCTTGTTGTACAGGATCTGTGATCCTGTTGCATGCGCATGCCAGACCGCTGCTGAAATTTTCAGTTTGTGCTTCAATTTGTGATCTTATTTTTTTGTCGACTGTTTCAGGATTCATTGCATAAGTCGGGTAAGTGTCGCTGATCATGCGATGATCGGCAATCAGGTAGACTTCGATTTCATTTTTCCGAGCTGATGATATTTCTGATATTCGTAAAGGGAACACGGCTTTATCAATCGGGAATGTGACTTTTATCGCGGGAAGACCTGCTTGATACATAGAGTTATCCCCATTTTCTTGCATATCAATAGAGACTTTAGCAGCCATGAAATACCAATTTTTTCTGATATAGAAATTTAATATTGGATCAATGGAAGGAGAGTACGCATACCCGTTATCATTAAGCGATTTTCGCACAGATTCAGCCAAATTCCCAGATATAATTTGTACGTCATAAGGCCCAACCGACAAGGTTTGCCATACTTTTGCTTGTTCGTCAATGTCCTCATTTATCGCTTCATCATGGGATCCACCCTCTCCACCGCCACCGCCTCCAGACCGGGTTGCACTGGCCATATATACTTTCGGCTGAGACCAGTCATGTAGCAGTGTAAATATCGAGTCACTTTCTATTTGAATGCCGGTTTCATCAGGCAAGGCGGGCAGGGGGATCACCCAGGCAAAATCTTGCACATTGCCGCTGTATTTCACCTGAACGATCATGGTTTCGTTTTCACCATCGTGAATGATTACGGCACGTTGATTGGGTGAGAGTGCGCTGTTCCCGATTTGATCGACCTCAACTGGAAAAAAGCTGCCATCCGAAAAACATGGGCTGTATGTTCCTGCAATCAGACAAAGCGTAGCGCATATTCTAAATAGACATTTTAAAATATTCATGATAGGCCTCTGATTATCTTTCAATCTAACTTTAAAAAAAAGAGGGATTGTTTCATAAAATTTCATAGATTAGACGACGTTTGAGTAAAAATATATGACTTCTTTATTCAATTATAGTAAATTCAATCTCATTTGACTCTAAATATCCTTTCCACAATGGGGCGTCCATTTCTGCAAGCTCTTGTTGTCTCTCAGGTATAGCATAGGGTAATTCCTCCCAATGATAAACAGCTCGAACTTTGAATTCCCCTGGTTCAAGAAATGGATTGGCCTTCAACCATGTTTGTTCATATATCTCTTTTATTACCCACATAGACTGATTTAATTTGGATTGTTCATGAAAGGTTTTCATAGGTAAAAGTTTGAATAAAGAAGGTATAATAACATACCTATTCGTTATTAAAGGGATGACTTCAACAAAAGGCAATATCAATTTCTCAAGATCATAAAGCGGCTTATTCTGTGGTTCTGCAAATCCCCAAGTCACCAGAATCACTATGGGCTGAGGACTAAAGTTCTGAAATTCCACATGAAGCCAGATGTCCTCACCGACTTTATAAGAAGTTTTATCGGTATATATCCGAAAACGTAAACCATTTTGAACATCACTCCAGCCAACTTCATCGGAATCAGGGTTGAATAATCCTTTGCAATGAATAAGTAATGATAGGGCAAGGATGAAGAAAATATTTGTATGTCTATGAAAATTCATTTTAAGAATGTTATTTTTTGAGTAAATGAGTGTTTTTCTTTTTGATCAGTCGTGATAATATCTGCTTGAAGTATGTAAATGCCGCTTGAAATATAAGAACCATTATATATGACTTCATGCCAACCCATAGGAAATGGCTGATTAACAATTGTATTAACGAGTCGTCCTGTTATATCAAATATTGATATCTTGACATGAGCGTCTTCAGACAATGAGAAAGGAATTGCTGTTGTTAGGTTGAAAGGATTTGGATAGTTTTGATACAGTGTAATCGTTTGAAGGGTGTTGATTCGTCCACCAGTCATGTTTCCAGAGTATATATATACCTTACGAATCCATGTTTTCTCAGTATAGCGATCTATTGTGCTAAAAATTATATCTTTAAAACCATCATAGTTTACATCACCGGCCAGTGATAATGATGAAATGCGTTCATAGAAATTCGTCGTCGGAAGGATTAAATCTGGAATGGTGTCAATCTCTGAACCGCCAAAATAGAAATAAATTGTTTTCTCATCATTCATCATTACATCATCATACCCATCATAGTTCATATCACCAGCACAAGAAACAGTAGAACCGAATCCAAAATCTCCTTGAATAACAACATCGGCCAATGTATCCACAGTGCTGCCACCAAAATAGATGTAAACATAGCTTGAAGGGCCCCACATTGCACCCAAATAAGGAGCACCGATTATTAAATCATCGAATCCGTCATTGTTCACGTCGCCAGCGCATGAAATCGCATTTCCTATTCTTTTCATCGGTTGACCTGTAATAAATAGATCGCATTTATCGGTTTTAAAACTGTTTCCCAAATAAACATATACCCGGCCAACGAGGTCTTCATCAGTTTCATATCTTGGTGCACCAATCGCTAAATCGGAAAAGCCATCATTGTTTATATCACCAATACATGCAATGGCTCTCCCAAAACAGTCCCATGCAGATTCTCCTCTAAAGACAATACCTGCCGTTTTATCTAAAGTGGGTCCTCCAAAATGCAGATCTGCTCGACCAGTTTGAATCCCTCCTGAAGTATCACTTGGCGCTCCAATGATGAAATCATGATACCCATCATTATTATAATCACCCGCATTTGATACGGCTGCTCCAAAACGATTCCTCATTCTATCATTATAATAATGAACTAGTATATCATTATTTTTAAATGTTGATGAACCAAAATATAGACAAGTTCTATCAAGCTTGGGAATCCCAACCAAGAAGTCCGAATATCCATCGTTATTTACATCACCAGCAGATGATATGTTTTCACCAAGGAAATCATAAGTATTTTGCCCTAATATTATTAGATCAGCCTCGGAATCAAAGTTTTCACCTCCAAAATAGATATACGCGCTTCCCGCACATTCTTCAACTTCTGAGTAATCTAGATAACCAACAATTACATCATCAAACCCATCGCGGTTCACATCTCCAGCAGAAGATACACAAAGATCATAAACCGAGGAATCTGGAGAGCCAATTTCAAACATTGATAATAGATCCAATGACTCCTGGCATAGCACATTTCTAAACGATAATATTGTTAAAATTACTAACAATGATCGTAACATGTCATCTCACCTTAAATTTCAATCCACCTTTGTAAAGAAGATGTCCCATACATACGTAAACAGATATTGCCAACAATATTTCCAGTCCTTAACGGCAACCCGGGATGCGGTTGTTTTCCATACAGTATGTGGTTGGCACACATTTTTCAGTGTCACTCATTCAGATTATTCAGCTCGTATTTCTATAATTGTTGTCGTGCAAGAAGTAGTATTTCTGCCAGTAATATACTAACACAATTTAAAAAAGCAAGTAACTATTATGTTAACGGATTATTTTTAAAAATCGTTCCATTGTGACAGCCAATAAAACCGGGGGCTGTCATTTCAGTCGCTGTCTACCCTATCCCCGGTTTTGATTTCTTGTCATTCCCTTGAAAAAGGGAATCCAGAGGGTGGTGGGATGATGTGGATCCCGGCTGCAAGGATAACCGGGATGACAGGGAATCGGGATTACGCCACCACAGCCAGCCCCAGCTTTTCTATCCACTGATCGTGATCTTTGAGCGCGATCTTGGCCACAGTCTTGAAATCGCTCATCCACTGATCGAGGTCGTCAAGAGCCGCGTCGCGTTCTTTGGTCGCTGCCTGGGCCTCACCTGTCTCCTTGGCCTGATTCGCATTCGCCGCAGGCACAGCCTGAACCTGAGAAAGCTCAGCCTGTAACTTCTCCTGCGTATACCCGAAACCGGACATTGCCGTAATTAAATCAGAATCAGCCAGCAGATTCGAATAAAACTTGGTTGCCTGCTCTACCCAGCCGGACAAACTTTTCTTGCGACTGCCGTTTAATCCGAGAGCCTGCCAGGCCTTGACATTATCGCGAAATTTGATACGCGCCAGTTCCACGGCATCCATGTACTGCTTGTGGGCTGTGGTCTGCAATGCGTGCAGCTCCTGCGTGGCCGCGAACTGCTCGCCGTACTCTTTGTCCTGCTTCTGATTGAGTGTCACGGTTTGCTCGATCAGAGTTTTGCCTTCATTCAGTTTAGCGTCATCATACCCGAACGGCGTGAGCAAAGTCTTGATCGGTTCGTCTGATAACGCATTGTCAATCGCCACCTGCGCGCGTGTGAGTCGTTCGTCAATGTTCATGTTCTTGTTTGCCATAGTATGGCTCCTTTCGATTAGGTGATAGGAAGTATGAATAATAAGGGTGTCAACACCCCCTCCTTTTTCAATTTTGAACATATAGGGACGACAAATTACCGGTACTTTGTCGTTTTACCCCCGTTCCCTGTGGTTTCACCCCGGTTCCCGGCCATTTTACCCCGGTGATTTGCTATTTTATTCTGGTCCTCGGTCATTTCACTCCGGTGACGGGCTATTTTACCCTGATGCTCTGTCATTTTACCCTGGTCATGACCCATTTCACCCCGGTGAAATGCGGTTTTACCCCGGTTAAATGCTGTTGCTTTGTGTTTGAATGTGGTTGTTACGGCTTACAGAATGGTTGTTATGCATTGCAGAACCATTACTTCATGATGCAGTGCGATTAATCTCCCTTTGAAGCCTGTCCCGGCAATCTTTAACCCGGGAGGAGATCCTCGTCCCGCCCGTGCGGGACGTGGTAGAGGGATGCCCTGATGCAGTGCTATTCTTTTTTGCGATTTCTCTGATGCGGGTGTGTTTATCAGGGTGTGAATGCCAAGATGCTGAATGATTCTATTTGAATATAAACGGCCCTCTGATCAGCAGGCCAAATAATAGTACTAGAATAACAATAAAGACAGTCGTCATGACTCGCTTCGGTTTTGATGAAAATAAAAGTGTTATGAAAATTGTGATTGTGCAGTGCTTTGATGAGGTTGAATTATAATATAAATTTGGTTTTTATGCAAGCAATATTTTAAGCGGTGTAACGGTTGCTGCTAACCGGCGCGCCTGATACTACAGAACCTAAACATGCCACCAATAAAAGCGTCCGCGTTGAGCAGCGTGTTATGCCACGAACATGAAAAGATAGTTTCCATATCATTTCGCCTATTTCCTATTGGAGAGCCAGCATTTTCCTAGTTCGGACAAATTCGCTTGATTTAAGTCTGCGTAGATAAACACCACTAGATACCCGCTGACTTCTCTCATTCTTGCCATCCCAAATCACTTTATAGAATCCTGCAGTTTTATATTCATTTGCTAGCGTGCGAACCTCTTGACCTAAAAAATTAATAACCTTCAACTTCACGTGTGCGTGTTTGGGAATATCATAGATTATTCGAGTCTCAGGATTAAAAGGATTGGGACAATTTGGATAAAGTAAAGATTTAGTTGGACTTTGTCACCATGAAGGATTCCTCACACTTGTCGGATCAGACGAGGGATCATATTCTTCCAAAGTCGAACAAGCCTGCCAGGAAGGCCAAGATGAAACCGATCCACCAAATGCATAGATATTATCATTAACCGCGCTGGTAGACAAAAAAAATCTTGCGGTTGGCATTTTGGTTTTGGTTGTCCAGGTATCTGCCACAGGATCGTACTCTTCCACAGTCGAAAGACCTGAGGTACTTAAAGTTCGTCCACCCCCAATGGCATAAATCTTACCATTCACTGCACTGGCAGATAAATACCCTCTTGCGGTTGGCATTTTTGTTTTAGTTGTCCAGGTGTCCGTTGTTGGGTCATATTCTTCCACAGTGGCGAGTCCCACATAAGTACCCTCAGAAGAACCACTATCTCCCCCAATGGCATAGATTTTCCCATTTATCTGGCTAGTTGAAAGACTCCATCTTGCCGTTTTCATATCGGTTTTGATTTTCCACGTGTCCATAGCTGGATCGTACTCTTCAACAGTTGAAAGAGGTGCTACACCATGCCTCGGTTTTCCCCCGATAGCATAAATCTTTCCATTCACTGCACTGGCTGAAAGAACAAACCTTGCTGTAGGCATATCGGTTTTAGTTGTCCAGGTATCTGCCGCAGGATCGTACTCTTCCACAGTCGAAAGACCGACACCTATAACACTTTTTCCACCCCCAATGACATAAATCTTACCATTCACGGCGCAGATCGCAAACCAACTTCTTGGTGTTTGCATGTCGGTTTTAGTAGTCCACGTGTCCGTCGCGGGATCGTATTCTTCGACTGTCTTAATAGTTGAACTGTTCGCATCCTTTACACCCCCAATGACATAAACCTTCCCATTCACTACGCAGGTGGAAGGACCAGACCTTGCCGTTAGCATGTTGGCTTTCATTGTCCAGGCATTACCTTTTGCAAAACCGATTGAAGTAATCCGCAATATCCCCGAAACTGCTAACAGACCAATGAGAGCCATATACTCTAACTTTCGTATAAATGACATCATCTTCCTCCCTATTTTTAAAGAAAGTTATCGATCTCAATATTCTATTGGCATAACGATCATAATAACCGCGTTGAAAACAAGGATAAAGAATAATGAGATAAGAGATTCCAGAAAACTTTGATTTTAAGAAAGCTGTCACTGTTTTCAATCCGGTTCATTATTTGGTTATGTGTCTTTATTCTCTAAACATTTAACATATTTAAAGGAAACAAACAATGGCAAAGCCAAAAACATCAAAAGACTTATTTAAATCTGTTGATGATTTTCTTGAAATAGCACACAAGAATAATTTTACATCAACTGAATTTAGGGCTGTCATTGAATTGGCTATTACAATATTGCGCTATGAAAGCATTCCAGCCGACAAACATTAGAAGGGGCTGCTTTTTTTACCCTCTTCAAGGTGTTTAATTTTCGCTCTGAGATTGGCTATCTCTCGTTCTAATTCTTGTACCTTTTGCGAAAGGTTTTCAAGTGATGGATTAAGAATATAATCTGTGCTTGACATTGGAACCTCCATGAAGTTAGCTTATAACTTGAAAAATATTGACAGCAAAATTAATCCTGTCCCCAATAGAAAGAGCGTTTTTTGTGATAGCTTGTATATGTTTATACCTGGATTATTGTCAATGTAATATTTGGGTATATACCATTGGAAGAAAACACAACATAAACCGAAAAATGAACCGAAAAACCGAATAACATGATTAACAGAATTATTTATTTTACCTGAAAAAACGAGCAAAGAAAGTAAAACAATAAAGAAGATAACCGAATGCAAAAAGCTTTTTGCATAACAACGTTTTATCAAGGAGATGTCATCGGAAACTTTATTTATATATTCAGGGTCCCAAGTTGGCTCAATTTTATGGAGTTCTTTTATGCGCCGATCGGTTGTATAGACCATTAATAGCACAGATCTAAAAGAAAGGATTTTATTTTGGATGGCTATCATATTTTTCCCGTATTGATGGAAAAAGCCTTTATCGGCTTAGGCTTTATATGTTTTGTTTTTATATGTACATCATTTGTAGCGAGATTAACAACATGGCTTCAGGTTTTATTAACACATAACGATTAAATCAGTGGTTGGAAACAAACCGAAACTCTAAAGAATACAAGTGATTCCAACATACTTTCAAATCCCCAAAAAAAGCCGCTGTTTTCAATCCACTGCATTTTTGTGT
>JABMRT010000032.1 GCA_013202295.1 Candidatus Zhuqueibacterota bacterium | reverse complement strand
GTTCAGGAAAGTCTGTATTTAACGCGGTTTGTGCGGTCAATCAAACTGGTAGAGTTTTTGGATCATATGAATGCTGAAAAAATCCTGCAAAAACGTGCAATAGATAATCCTAAATTTTCATTCTATCTAAACCACAGTGTTCTTGAAATTAAGGGCGATCAGAAAGTGAAAAGTGTGGTTGTTGAAGATCGACATTCACAAAAACAAAGAGAATTTGAGGTTGAAGGTATTTTCGTTTGGATTGGTTTCAATCCCAATACGGAGTTTCTAAAAGGTAAACTTGATTTGGATCAGTGGAATTATATTGTAACTGATGAGAACATGGAAACTTCGGTTCCTGGTGTATTTGCTGTTGGGGATGTGAGATCCAAAACCGTACGGCAGATCACTACAGCGGTTGCTGACGGAACCATTGCTGCGATTTCTGCATTCAATCACATCGAGAAACACTTTCAAGATGGAGAGTAATCCTATGGCATCAATTGATTATAACAGAAATGCACAGATATTTAAAGCCCTGGCGCATCCTACTCGAATTCATTTGATCGAGTTGATTCTTGAAAAACGGCAATGCGTGAAGATGATGGAAGAGACATTGGGCCTGACACAACCCAATATATCACAACATCTTTCTCTACTTAGAAACCTGGGCATTGTGCATGCAGAGAGAGATGGAAACCAGGTTTGCTATCACGTTTCAAATGAACGAATCACAAAACTAATTGATCTAATATCTGATTAAAACGAATAAGGAGATAGTTATCATGGGAAAAGAAATCACTTTGAATTCCGATAATTTTAAAACTGAAGTTCTGGATTCAGACATACCTGTGCTTGTCGATTTTTGGGCAACATGGTGTGGGCCTTGTCGTATGGTTGGTCCTATTGTAGAAGAATTGGCTGCAGACTATGAGGGAAAAGCAAAAATAGGCAAAGTGAACACTGAAGAGAATGCTGCACTTGCCGGTGAATATGGTGTGATTAGTATTCCGACACTCTTGATTTTTAAGGATGGTAAACCAGTTGATCAAATTATTGGAGCTGTTCCTAAAAATATTATTGCAAAAAAGCTGGATTCAGTGATCGGATAATTGAATGGAGAAAAGAAAAATGTTAATACGAATTATAGTGGGTGTTCTACTCGGAATGGTCGGAGGATATTTATATTATAGATTCGTCGGCTGCAGGACTGGCACTTGCCCGATTACAAGTAACCCCTACGCAAGCATTCTATATGGGGCTGTCTTAGGTTTTTTATTTTCATCAAGTATCAAATAGTATTGTGGAGGCTTTAATGCCAATTTTTGAATTTAAATGTAATACATGCGGTACTGTGAGTGAGATGCTTGTTAAAGGGGCTTATAAACAGCCTGTGTGTTCTTGTGGCAGTAATGACATGAAAAAGCTAATATCAGTTTTTGCTGTATCTGAAGGACAATCGAGTACACAATCCAGTTGCTCTGATGGCAGTTGTGCTCTCAGCCAACCTGCTTGCGCTTCGGGGATGTGTGGATTGTAATCATATTTTACAGCATTTCTATCAAGGCTTAATCAAGGTTTTTTCTCCTCGATTAAGCCTTTTTCATTGATAAGTATTCTCTAAATATCATAACCTTCAAATATTAGAACCAAAAGTTTAGGTTTAAGAAAATGTTAAATCAGTCTATTGATTTCATGTTGAAAGGTACTCCTTGCAACTTGTTTTATAAGATGATTAAAAATATGATATATTTAAAATATTACTGGACGTTTTATAAAAAGTGTATTAGATTTAATCAATGCCATTTTATCCTAAGGGAGGGTTTTAAAAATGATATTACAAGAGAATGATAAAATTCAGATTAAAGAGAGATTAAGGAGCCTCTCAAAACCGGTAAAATTATTATATTTTACGCAACAAATACTAGGTCAGTGCCAATTTTGTACAGAAACAGAAAGTTTATTAAAAGAAGTGTGTGATTTATCCGATCGGCTGAATTTAGAAATATATAATTTTGTTAATGATACACATCTTGTTGAAGAATATGGAATTGATAAAATACCTGCTACGGCGATTATTGGTGAATCAGATCACGGCATTCGATTTTTCGGCATTCCAAGTGGATATGAGTTTGCCACCTTTCTGGAGACTCTGCTACTTGTTTCTGATGATAAATCAGGGCTCGCAGGCTCAATTTCTAAAGAAATACGACAAATTGACCAGTCTATTCAACTTCAAGTATTTGCTACACCTACATGTCCTTATTGTCCAAAAGCTGCCCTCACTGCGATACAATTTGCGATAGAAAATCCTTTGATCTCGGCTTCAATTGTTGAAATTTCTGAATTTCCGCATATCGCGCAAAAATACAGTGTGATGGGAGTTCCAAAAGTCGTCATTAATGAGACACATAGTTTTGATGGTGCTCTTCCTGAGGAATTGTTTTTAGAGAAAATACAGGAGATTATTAAATAACGATTCGAAAATCTATCGTTTGAAAATAGCATAAAAAGTATAATATCTGTCACAATGATCTATAAATCATTTTTATAGAATACGAGTTCAGTAGGAATAAAATGCTTACTCTCACTAACAATGTTTCACTTAAATGATTATATCCAATTCTATTTTGCTTAAAATGAATCGATTTTTCACATTATTATTTATAATTGTGCAATTTGCAACCAAAAACCGGCATTTTGATACACAAATATCTATAAATGTTATGGCACAAGTTTTGTACGTCATTCTTTGAGTCTTTTTCAGTGTAAGTATTGAGAAAACATTTTGTTTTGAAAAGGATCAATACAGAGTGAAAATCTGATTCTTGTGCTCACAAAAGGGGTAGAACCATTGCCAAAGAAAATATTAATTGTAGATGATGATGCTGGCATCAGGCGTTTGCTTTCAAAATTTCTTGAACGCGAGGGATTTACTGTTGTTCTTGCTGAGGATGGTCTGGAAGGTGTTGAAGTGGCAAAGAAAGAACAACCTGACCTGATTGTCCTTGATGTGGTGATGCCACGGATGGATGGCTTGACGGCAGCCCGATTAATTAAATTCTATAAACCTTTAAGTGAAGTTCCAATCTTATTTCTTACAGCAAAAGATGCTTCAAAAGAAATTGAACTTGCACAGGAAGTTCGAGCTGAATGTTATATCACCAAACCGTTTGACGTGCGGCAGGTGATCTCAGAAATTAAAGGATTACTTTTAGATTGATTTATTTCTGCTTCATCCGAATTTATATGTGACATAAGGGATGAAAATCATATGAGCGCCAATACATTTTATGTTATCTTCAAAATTGATCAGCAACTATTTGCTATCCGGCTGTCCGAAGTCTTTCGTATTGTACGAGTTGTTCAAATTACATCAATTCCGGAAGTTCCTGAGGTCATTGAAGGAGTTATTAATGTTCAAGGCGATATCATTCCGGTTGTAAACCTGCGAAAACGGTTTGGATTAAATGCTGGAGAATTGGACTTGGATGCTCAAATCATTCTTATTAATTCAAAAGATCGTATGTTGGGATTACTTGCTGATGAAGTAATCGATATTTTAGAATCACAAGAAGGTGATATCATCAGTCAGAAGAAACTACTACCTGGTGCTGATAGAATTCAAGGTTTCATAAAGAATGAAGAAAATATGATATTGATACAGGATATCGAGACATTGCTTACAATAAACGAAGAAAAGAAACTTGAAAAATCATTAAAGAAAAGCAAGAAAACAATAAAGTAAAATTACATAATAATTACTATTAATCAGCACAGCATCTAGGATGTTACATGAAAAAACGTGTCCCAAACCAATTGCTTGATGAGTTAAGCGCCTTTGTAGCTGCTCAGATGGGGCTGCATTTTCAGAAAGGCAGGCAATTGGATCTATTAAGAGGGATTCGATCTGCAGCTTCAGAATTTGGGTTTTCAGATGTCACAGAGTGTATTGAATGGCTATTGTCAAGACCTTTAAAAAAGCATCAGGTCGAAGTGCTTGCGAGCCATTTAACCGTGGGAGAGACATATTTCATACGTGAACCGAAAGTTTTTGAAGCATTGGAAAAAACAATATTGCCCGAATTAATCAGAAAACGTTGGGATGATGAGAAGAGAATCAGGATCTGGAGTGCTGCTTCATGTTCTGGTGAAGAACCGTATTCAATTGCCATTCTTCTTGATCGCATCATACCAGATCTGCAATCATGGAACATTGAAATTCTTGCCACAGATATTAATCCTCTGTTTTTAAACCGGGCAAGTCAGGGACTGTATCGTGAATGGTCCTTTCGAGGTACGCCATATTGGTTGAAAGAAAATTATTTTAAAACCAATAAAGATGGATTTTATGAGATCATCCCGCGGATTAAACGGATGGTTAAAATCCAATATCTAAATCTAGTAGAAGATATATATCCTTCGGTTTTTAACAATACAAACGCGATGGATATCATTTTTTGTAGAAATGTTCTGATGTATTTCAGCGATCCTCAAGTAAAAAATGTAATCGAGCGGCTATATCATTCACTTCTCGATGACGGTTGTTTGATTGTGGCTTCCAGCGAAACTTCTCCTATTTTTAATACTCATTTCAAAACAGAGAATCACCCAGGAGCTATTCTATATCGCAAGAATTTAAACCTGGATGAAAAAGGCGCATTTGTATTTCCACCACATTTATATGCTGACTATGATTTACCTGCAACTCAGCCTGAGTTTAAGCCATTCAAGCTTCGTGAAAGTTCATTTAAACCCATTGAAGCCGCAAGTCAAGATGTGCAAAAAACAAGCTATGTAGTTGAAGACGAACCTGAAAAAGAATTGGTAGACATAGTTGTTGAAGTAGAAGATGCTGTTGAGATACTCGTTGAAGCAGAAGAAGTTATTCCCAAAACTGTTTTTGAGAGAGCCACAGAGTTGTATGATCAGGGCAAGTATCATGATACAGTGCAGGTCATTTCAGTGCTGGTAGAGAAAGAGCATGAAAATGTTGAAGCAATGGCTCTCATGGCCAAGTCATTTGCAAATCAAGGGAAATTAAATGATGCATTATCATGGTGTGAGAAAGCACTGGCAATTGAAAGATTAAATCCTGAACGATATCATCTACATGCGGTCATTCTTATGGAAAAAGGTGAATTGATGGATGCAATCACATCATTTAAACGGGCGTTGTATCTCGATCCCAATTACGTGCTTGCCTATTTCATGCTCGGCAATATTACAAAGCAGGTTGGTCGTGAAATGGAATCCATCAAATATTTCCAGAATGCACTTCATTTACTTGAAGATCATAAACAAGAGGATATATTACCCTCTTCTGAAGGCATAACGGCCGGTCGGTTGAAAGAATTAATACTGGCAATGATAAATGAAGGAAAGGCTGCATGAAAACAACCTCAAAAAAAGATACAGAAACGAAATTAAAAAAACTCAGCCAGAGTCAGATTAATAAAATTCTGGGTGAACGTGCAAAAGAAATGGCACTGCAAGAAGATGATATAGGCTCGCATGATGATGCCATCGAAGTAGTAGAATTTGAACTTGCGTATGAGAAGTATGCCATTGAATCAAAATATGTAAGTGAAGTCTATCCCATGTCTGACTTCTCAATTCTGCCTTGCACGCCATCTTTTATCATGGGAATTATGAATCTGAGAGGAACCATTTTATCTTTGATTGATATACGAAGATTTTTCGGACTTCCTATAAAGGGTTTGTCTAATCTAAATCGTGTTCTTGTGGTGAGAACCGATGATCTGGAAATGGGGCTGCTTGCTGATTTTATCATGGGTGTTAAAATTATTCCTAAAGAACATATCCAGCCTCCACTTCCAACATTCAGCCCAATACAAACAAAATATTTAAAAGGGGTTACAAAAGATTCGCTGATCCTTTTAGATATAGAAAAAATATTTTCAGATCCATCGATTATTGTAAATGAAGAGCCGGATGTTTGATTGGATTTTTAAACGTATGAAATATAGTGTCTCACTAGATAAAGGGGTTGAAGGATGTTTAATAAGTTAAATCTGAAATACAAGATCCTGTTGATACCTGTTTTAAGTCTCATTACATCAATTATTGCTGTCACTTTTATTAACTCAGGCATCAGTGGGAATGAAAAAATCCTAGTAGATATCGTAGACGGTTATGTGCCGGCCTGGGTAACAAGTCAATTTTTAAGGGATGACCTCACAAGCATACAATCTCTATTTGAAGCAGGGATGATGACTAGAGACATATCCAAACTGGATGATGCAGATAATATGTTTCAGGATTTCCAAACTCAGATCGAGGAACAGCGAGGGAATTCAGTCATTGATTGGGAGCAAATTGATACCATCAATGAGCAAATGCAAGCATACTATACGCCTACACGTGAGATGTATCAAAGATTAATTCGGCGAGGAAGACAAGACACTCTGTCAACCGAATATCAAAACGCAAAATGGCAATTTAGTTCAATTCGAGATCAACTTTACTCAGTCAATCTGAATGATATGCAGAATATACAGGATAGTATTATAGATTCTCAGGCTTTGAATACCAATATGAGAACCGTGGTCTATGTGACTATTATCGGAATCCTTCCATTCATTTTCGGACTCGCATTCTTTATTATCTACAGCATTACGAAACCTCTCCATATTGTGATTGATATCGCAGATAAAATTGCCAATGGTGATTTGCAAGTAGAAGTGCCGCACACCAATCTGCAGGATGAAGTAGGCAGCCTTATTCAGAAATTTAGAAAAATGGTAGCGAATCTTCGCGAATTGACGATGCAAATTAAAGAAGCTGCCAATGCACTTGCTGCGGCTTCGAGTGAGATATCAGCCTCTGTCACCCAGATTGCATCTGGTGCCACTGAAACTGCAACAGCGGCCAACGAAACATCGACCACAGTGGAGGAGGTTCGTCAAACCGCTCTTGATTCAAATCGTAAAGCAAAATACGTTTCCGAGAGCGCTCAAAAGGCCGTTCAGGTTTCACAAAATGGTGAAAAGGCCGTGGTCGATATGGTAGATAGCATGAAGCGCATTGAGGTTCAGATGACCACGATAGCAGAGAGCATTATGAAACTTAGCGAGCATGGACAAGCAATTGGAGGTATTATTGCCACCGTGGAAGATGTTGCCGAACAGTCGAACTTGCTTGCGGTGAATGCATCCATTGAGGCTGCGAAAGCGGGTGAGCAGGGCAAAGGCTTCGCAGTTGTTGCCATGGAAGTTAAGAGCCTTGCAGAACAATCCAGACAGGCGACATCTCGCGTCAGGGGAATCCTGGATGACATTCAGAAAGCGACAGGCAGTGCAGTATTAACCACTGAGCAGGGCGGAAGTGCAGTTGAAGCCGGTGTAGAAGTTTCTGGAAATGCGAGTAACGCCATCCAGGATCTGGCGAATAGTGTAGGGGAAGCGGCACAAGCCACAACACAAATCGCAGTCTCTAGCCAGGAACAGCTGGTCGGAATGGATCAGGTCGTCAGTGCCATGGAGAGTATTAAACAGGCCAGCACGCAAAATGTCACAGCCACAAAACAAGTTGAATCTGCAGCACATGATTTACATGAACTCGGGCAGAATTTGAAACATCTGATTGAACAATACAGGGTATAACGGATTGATCCAATTAATAATGATAGGATAACGTCATGCAAGATGAGGCCTTTTTTAAGGAACTGCTTACAATCTTCAAAGGTGAATGTCGGGAACACGTTCAAACCATGACTCAAGGTCTCGATGATCTTGAGCAAAATATGAATTCGGAGAAACAAATTGAAATTGCCGAAGTCGTACATCGTTCCGCGCATAGTTTAAAAGGGGCTGCCCGTACAATCGGCTTGGTTGATGTGGAACCAATATGCCAAAGTCTTGAAACCACATTTGGTATTTTTATGCGACAAAAACTTACAATTCCATCCGAGATATTTAATAAGTTTCACACAGCCGTTAAATTGTTGAGTGTTTTGCTTGAATCAATTAATAGTGAAGGCAAAACCGAGGGAGAAAAATCTGAACTAATGCGAATTGTAGAAGAAATCAGCAGTCAAATGGTTCAGTACAGGAAATAAAGAAATGTATGATTTTTCGGATATTGGGAGTATAAATGGTTAGCAACGAAGAGGCTTTCTTTAAAGAACTGTTGTCGATGTACAAAATTGAGGCCGAAGAACATTTAAAGGCAATTTCTTCAGGACTTCTCAAACTTGAAAAAACAGTCAAGGTCATGGATCAGATCCCGATTGTGGAAACTATATACCGGGAAGCACACAGTTTAAAGGGCGCCTCTCGTGCAGTCAACCTGATTGATGTAGAGACAGTATGCCAATCAGTGGAAACAGTTTTTTCTGCTTTGAAACATCAACAGATCGATATTACACCTGAGCTTTTTGATGTGCTACATCAATCAGTCGATACAGTAAGTGGCTTGATTGAAAGTCCGGAGAAAACAGAAATATCCGATATCATGCGCAAACTGACTGCTCTTGAGAAAACAATATTATCCTCCTCTTCTAAAAAAACAGAGAGCACATCCGCAAGAACTGGACAAGAGGCTGAGAAAATAAAACAAACAAAAACCATTTCCAAACAGATGGAAGAACCGGATCAAATTGATACTGCGCCTGAATCTGAACCCACTATCGTCGCATCTGATGATTCTACACGGAGCGCGATGCCCAAAGAGTTTGAGAAAGCACTTGTTTCTGATACGATTCGGATTTCTACATCAAAACTTGATTCTATATTACTTCAAACTGAAGAAATGCTCAGTACAAAATTGGCTGTTCTTCAACAATCCAAGGATCATAAAGAATTGCTTCTGGAAGTTGCCACTCTGCGTAAGGGATGGGAAAAACAGGAAGTCGATTTTAGAGGAACCGCGAAAGAATTCGAGAGTAATGGGAATGAAACTGATTCGGCTATGATTCAGTCACAAATGCTGCTAATAAATTCCTTAATGCTCGAGAATCTCATAGTATTTAAAGATTTCGAAGACAAATTGTCAAATCTTTCAAGTTTGACCGATAACAATGCCAGGTCATTTGGTGGCATGCTTGATACATTGTTGGAAGATATGAAGAAGTTATTGATGCTGCCATTCTCCACGTTACTTCGGATCCTGCCAAAAGTCGTTCGAGATCTTTCCCGAGATCAAGGAAAAGACGTAGAACTTATTGTCAAGGGAAGTACTATTGAAATTGACAGACGCATCCTGGAGGAACTCAAGGATCCGTTTATTCATATTCTTAGGAATTGTATAGATCATGGTATTGAAAAACCCGACGAACGGCTCAAGAACAAGAAACCGAAGGGTGGTACGATCAGCATTGCTATTTCACAATTAAGTGCGAATCAAATTGAAATAATAATTGTTGATGATGGTGGGGGAATTGATCCAGATAAAGTACGTGAAGTAGTTGCTAAAAAAGGAATTATCTCAAAATCTGAAGCAGATCAACTGGATGACCAGGAAGCTGTGATGTTGATCTTCCAGTCCGAAGTCTCCACAAGCCCCATTATTACAGATTTATCCGGTCGGGGTCTGGGTTTACCTATCGTGCGCGAAAAGGTGGAAAATCTGGGTGGATCCATTACAATTCAAACTGAAGTCGGTGAAGGTACCACATTCAGAATTTTACTTCCTGTGACTGTGGCCAAGTTTAGGGGAATCCTTATACAGGTTCAGGATCAGTATTTCATTATACCAACAACTAACGTTGAACGGGTTATACGTTTCAATCATGAAGATGTACAGTTGATCGAAAATAAAGAGAGCATTCTTATGGATGGTCGCATGTTGGCGTTAACTAGATTTCAAGATGTACTTGAATTGCCCGAAAAAAAATCCATTCACCCCGATTCGGATTCTGTCCGAGCTCTCGTTTTAAGCTCTGCTGATAAGCGCGTGGCTTTTACATGTGATCGCGTTCTCAGTGAGCAAGAAGTTCTCGTAAAAAATCTGGGCAGGCAATTAATTCGTGTACGCAATATTGCAGGTGCTACGATTCTTGGAGATGGAAAAGTCGTTTCCATTCTGAATGTGCCTGATCTGGTAAAATCTGCCGCAAAAGTTGTATCAGTCTCCACCCGCAGAGCCAAAATGGAGGAAGAAAAATTGGAGAAAAAACGCATTTTAGTTGCTGAAGATTCAATCACATCAAGGACGCTATTGAAAAATATTTTAGAATCCGCCGGATATGAAGTTCAAACTACCGTAGATGGCATGGATGCAATTTCAGCATTGAAATCAGCGACATTTGATCTTGTCGTTTCTGACATTGAAATGCCCAGAATGAATGGATTTGATCTGGTCACCAAAATCAGAGCCGATAGGAGTACTGCTGAGCTGCCAGTAGTGCTGGTCACGGCACTTGAATCAAGAGAAGATCGTGAGCGCGGGATTGATGTGGGTGCAAACGCGTATATTGTAAAACGCAGTTTTGATCAGAGCAATCTTCTTGATGTGATTAAAAAATTGATCTAAGACAAGCATGAGGGTTCCATAGATGATAAAGGTTTTAATAACCGAAGATTCGCCAGTCGTTCGAGGATATTTGAAATATATTCTGGATTCTGATCCTGAAATCGAAGTTGTTGGTGTTGCCAAAGATGGTGAAGAAGCCGTTGAGATGGTGGCACTGACCAAGCCTGATGTTGTGACGATGGATATACATATGCCCAAGATGGATGGATATCAGGCTACGCGAGCAATCATGGAAACATATCCAGTGCCGATTGTCATTTGCAGTGCCAGCTGGAATCCGGAGGAAGTTGATAAAACTTTCCGCACCATGGAAGCTGGAGCGGTCGCTGCACTCGAAAAACCCAGAGGAATGGGGCATCCAGACTCGGAAGCCTCTGTGACCGAACTGTTAAAAACAGTGAAACTAATGGCAGGTGTAAAGGTTGTCAGACGATGGTCACATGATCGTAAAAAAAGTGTTCCAAAGAAGGATAAAGAACGAAAAGTAACCCAGGAAAAAATAAGCGCATCCAAGGATATTAAACTCATTGCAATGGGTTCATCCACGGGCGGCCCTTTGGTACTGCAGACAATTATCTCCGGAATGCCAAAAGAATATCCAATTCCAATTGTCATTGTACAACATATCGCGCCGGGATTTCTTGCCGGTTTGGCTGAATGGCTCAGCCGCACAACAGGATATTCTGTGAATATTGCAGAAGATGGCGAGAGACTAAAACCTGGATGTGCCTATCTTGCTCCAGATGGATATCAACTTGGAATTGACAAGTCGTTGAAGGTACATCTTAATGATGAACAACCCAAACAAAACCTCTGTCCTTCGGTGTCTTACTTTTTTAAATCTGTTGCCAAGACTCTTGGTAAACAATCCATCGGTGTCCTGTTAACGGGTATGGGTAAAGATGGGGCTGATGAATTGAAATTGCTCAAAGAACTGGGTGCCATAACAATTGCACAGGACAAAGAAACCTCTGTGGTTCATGGTATGCCAGGGGAAGCCATTAAGATCGGTGGCGCCTCTATCGTTCTGCCGTCGACACAAATTGCAGAAAAACTGGTAAATCTGACCATAAAAACCGAAAATGTAGAGTCCTAAACCGTTTTATATTGAGGACGAATCCGTGAAACAAATTGAATATAAAAATATCAATATTGGTGTTGAAATACTGGTTGTCGAAGACAGTCCAACACAGGCACTCCATCTTAAGCATATTCTTCAGCAACACAGTTATGCCGTTACTGTGGCCAAAGATGGCAAGGATGCACTGCGTATCATGCGTGAAAACAAACCTACGATTGTGATCAGTGATATTCTAATGCCTGAAATGGATGGATATGAATTATGCCGACAAATTCGCGCAGATGAGAATTTACAATATATCCCTGTTATTCTTCTCACGCAATTAGTTGATCCACGTGATGTGATTCGAGGTCTTCTCAGCGGTGCTGATAATTTTGTAACCAAACCTTACAGTGAACAATTCCTGATCTCGCGTATCCAATATATTTTAGCCAATCAGGAACTGCGCCGGAATTCTATTACGGAAATGGGGATTGAGATATTTTTTGCAGGTCAGAAACATTTTATCACTTCTGACAGAATGCAGATTCTCGATTTGCTTTTTTCCACATTTGAGAACGCGGTACAACGAAATCAAGAATTAGAAGAAGCAAACAAGGAACTTAGAAAAGCCCTTGAGACGATTGAGACCATCAATGAGGTATCAGACAAACTGAATCGTTCCCTGATGCCCGAAGATGTTGGAGAAGCTGTGGCTGTGGGTGTTAAACGTCTCATTGATTATGACGAATGCCGGATTTACAGAATTGATGACAATGGCCGGTATCTGATTCCTGTTTATTACGGGCAAAAACTGGATCAGGAAAAACAAGGTGCAAAAGTTGAAGACTTGAGGCTGCAAGTCGGTGAGGATATCACAGGACTGGTTTTCGCCAAAGGGAAGCCGGAGATGATCAGCAATGTATCTAAACATCCAAAGGCCAGCTACCCAAAAGGTGAAAAACCCCCGGAAGAATCCATGCTTGCTGTACCAATGCAATATGAAGATAAAACTCTGGGAGTCATTGTCCTACTTAAAAGAGGGCTTCATCAATTTATCGATGCCCATTTAAGAATTTTAACAATCCTCGCTGGGCAAGTGGGTGTGGCCCTGGAAAACGCCCGTTTAATGCAAACAGAGCGGCGGAGAACGCGTCAGTTATCCTTAATCAATGAGGTTGCGCAAAAAGCCTCATCCACGCTGGATAGTACAAAATTGAGCGAGAAAATTGTTGATTCGATAAGCTCAGAATATGAAAATTGTCAGATTGTTTTGATGCGTCTGGATGAAAAAGAAAATGATCTGTTTATGCAGGCGAAGGCCGGGCCTTATTCAAAACAGATACCGAACAAACTGAGAATGAAACAGAATAAGGGTTTGATTGGCAAGGCTATTTCAAGTGGTGATGTGGTAATCTGTAAGAATATTTTGGATGATAAAGGTGTAAAACCGCTTATTAAAGAAAGTCAGTCTGAACTGGCTGTACCCATACAAAAGGGTAACAATCTGGTGGGTGTACTTCATCTTGCAAGTGAACGGATCAATGGATTTGATGAAGAAGACAGTGCGATGATGAAGACCTTGGCAGATCAAATTGCCATGGCCCTTGAAAATGCACAGCTCTACGAAAGTGAAAAGCGAAATGTGCAGATGGCTGAAGCTGCCAGCCGGGCAAAAAGTGAGTTTTTAGCTAACATGAGTCATGAAATCCGTACACCAATGAACAGCATTATTGGGTTTTCAGATCTGTTGCTTCAGGAAAATCTACCTGAGGAATTAGGTGACTTTGCCCAAACCATCAAATTAAACGGTGAAGAATTATTGCATATTATCAACCAGATTCTTGATCTCGCCAAAGTCGAAACAGGTCGAATGGAAGTGGAGATGCTAGAATTCGATCTCCAGGAGATGGTTGAAAGCGTGGCCCAGCTCCAACGTCCTCGTGTGCTGGATCGAGGTCTGAAATTTGAAGTGGAAACCAATGTAAAAGTGCTTCCTTTAATTGAAAGTGACCGTACAAAAATTCGTCAGATCATGGTCAATCTTTTAGGAAATGCAATTAAGTTCACAGAAGAAGGCAAGGTAAAAATTATTGTACAGGTTGGGTCAACCAAAAGCACGCAGGGGACTCTTGTTGTTCATATTGAAGATACAGGTGTTGGCATTCCGCCTGAGAAATCATCCACTATCTTTGAATCGTTTACACAGGCGGATGCTTCGATTACACGGCGTTTTGGCGGTACGGGATTGGGATTAACGCTCTGCAAGCAAATGGTCGAGCTCCTTGACGGTAGAATCTGGTTTGAGTCTGAGCAAGGCAGGGGAAGCGTTTTTTCATTTGAGATACCGGTAAAAATAATTTCTGAGCGTGCCATGGCCGCTGAAATTCGTAAAGAACATCCGTTACCACGAAGTGAAGAAGAAGTAGATGATGAAGTACATTCCAAAGATGAACTTACTATTCTTTCCAAGCTAGATGAAATTACCGGTCAGGTCCGTGAAGAAGGCGAAGATGGAAAACCTCCAACCGTTCTTCTCATTGAGGACAATGCCTCAACCACTACACTTATAAAGAAATATCTCGAAAGAGATGGATACGTTGTAGAGACAGCCACAAGTGGCGAAGATGGATTGCTTAAAGCGAAATTTTATCGTCCACATGCGATTATTCTCGAGATTCTTCTACCAGGTAAAATGGATGGATGGGAAGTGCTACGTGCGTTGAAAAATGGTACACTAACCAGAAGCATTCCGGTCATTGTTTGTTCTGTTTTATCCAATCAGAAAAAAGCATTCAGTCTCGGTGCGGTTGAATACGTTGAAAAACCAGCCAAGGAGCAGATGATTTTAGAAACGTTACATCGTTCGATTGGTTTTGCAAAGGATAAAAATAAAGAAGTGCTCGTTGTGGATGATGATAAAACGGTGCTCGTACTCTTTGAAAGACTTCTTGCACGCGAAGGAGTTAAAGTAAAAACATTTGACAATGGACGTCCCGCAATAGATTATCTAGAACGTAGCAACAACGTTTCACTTGTGATTCTTGATTTACTTATGCCGGGTGTAGATGGTTTTGACGTTTTATTAAAATTGAAATCATCTGAGAAAACAAAAGATATTCCTGTGGTCATTTATACAGGAAAAGAATTAACAGCCAGTGATAGATCAAAACTTAGCGAGCATTATGAACTTCTTCTCCAAAAAACCCAGGAAACCCCTGAAACTCTGCTTACACAGCTCAATCAACTTGTAGAAAAGAAAAAACCGACAGTGCAACTTCAGAAGAAAGAAGTGTCTCAAGCGAAAGGTCATATTCTATTGGCTGAGGATGATCCATCTGGTCAAAAACTGATGAAACACGTATTGGATCGTTTGGGATACACTGTCGATCTCGCAATAACGGGTAAAGAAGTACTGAATCTGATTGACAAGAGCCATTATGATATTGTATTAATGGATATGGAAATGCCGATAATGGATGGGTTTACAGCAACTCGGGAAATTCGAAAACAGGAAAAGTATGAAAAGCTGCCAATTATCGCGTTAACGGCTCATGCAATGAAAGAACATCGCAAGAAAACTTTGAATGCAGGATGTACAGATTATCTTGCCAAACCTGTAAATCGTGAAAAATTGGCTGAAGTCCTGCAGAAATATATACAAAAGGATGAAAGTCCCAAAAAGGAAGTTACTAAAATCAAGAAGACGATAGAAAAAGAATCAGGAGTCAAGAGTCAGAGCACTGCGGATGAAATTGATCCGATGATGGCTGAACTGACAGAATTTTTTATATCAGATCTTGGCGAGCGTCTTGGCAAATTTGAAAAAGATATTAAAGACAAAGAATTAGACGAGGTTACACGTTTTGGCCATTCACTGAAGGGAACTGGTGGGTCATATGGATTTCCCCAATTCTCCGTGATTGGCGGTGATATTGAGAATGCCGGGCGTGATGGAGACTGGGATAAAATTCACGTTCTGGCTAAAACACTCACGAAGGAATATAAAACAATTACTAAATAATATGAATCCTGAAAAGATGACCATATTGACGGTGGATGATACGCCGGCAAATATTCGCCTACTGACGCATTATCTTGAAAAACAAAAATATAATGTGATTACCGCAGAAGATGGATTTGAGGGATTTAAAGCTGCTATTCAGTATCATCCCGATCTTATTTTACTTGATGTCATGATGCCTGGTACAGATGGATATGAGGTTTGTGAGCTTCTCAAGGCTGAGGAGGAAACCAAAGATATTCCTGTTATGTTTCTAACCGCTAAAACGGCTGTTGAGGATAAAATTCGAGGATTTGAACTTGGTGCTGTAGATTACATCACAAAGCCTTTTAATTTGGTTGAAATCGCGACAAGGGTACAAAACCAACTGAGTCGAAAAGTCTTTGAGCTGCAGAATAAGCGATATCAACAGATTCTTGAGAGGACTGTTCATTTAAGTAGTATTGGGAAAGTCGGTGCGGTGTTATCCGAAAGTCTGCTTGAAAGGTTAAAATTCTGTCAGGATCAACTCAATATACCGAATGTGGACATTTCACAGATTCAATCTATTATTGATGGCCTTTATCAATCGGTTACACAGTATCATACCTATACCAATACGGAAAATCCAATTCGAAAATCTGTGAAACTCAGAGATCTTATTGATGAAGTGATCAATGAGATGGATGATTTAACAAAAGGTTCCGCAAAATATTCTTTCCATGCGCTTGAGGATGAGCCATTCATTGTCGTCGGTGATCCGGGTGAACTTTATTTGACGATATATAATCTTCTTTTTAATGCTTATGAATCTTCACCAGGCGGATTTGATATCATCATTGAAGTCAAACAAAGTATGCCTTCAAAAGATTTGCTTAAACAACAAAAAACCGATCCTGCTTCATCTTATTTAGCTATTACGGTGACAGATGGCAGGATGTACGATCCAAAGGATTCCGAAATTCAAGAAGGTTTATTTATTCCCTCTGATGACAGTGAGTTATCGCTCAGATATTCTGCGGTCTATTCCATAATTCATGATCATGAAGGATTTTTTAGCATTGAAAAGGCAGATTCCAGTGGTCGTCTGATTTCTATCTATTTACCGAATTAGTATTTTCTTAATCCAGCAATCTTTATAAATCTTCTCTATACTTTCATTTATCTTGAAAAATTAAAGCATATATTGTATTTTGTTGTGTCGGTAAAACCAGTTCAACAATAAAAAGCATAAAATTACCAAAATGAAGATGAAAACAGCATTGGTCACAGGCGCGAATGGCTTTATTGGAAGCCATCTATTAGAAGCTCTATGCCGTGAAAAGATTCATGTCAGATGCCTTGTAAGAAACACCAGTGATCTTCGATGGATTCAACATCTCAATATTGAAGTTATTCATGCCGATTTGGGCAATATTGATACTCTTCTCAAACCGGTTCAAGATTCCAATATGATCTTTCATTTAGCTGGAGCAACAAAAGCATTCGATCAAAAGGCGTTTCATGCAGCCAATGTGGTCGCCACAAAAAATCTGCTTGAGGCCGCATTATCAAATCAATCAAATTTAAAAAGATTCCTATTCGTTTCTTCTCAGGCTGCATCAGGGCCATCACAGGACGGTACTCCAGTAAAGGAGAGCGATGCGTCCCATCCACTTACTCTATACGGAAAGAGCAAGCTGGATGCCGAAAGAGTTGTTCTTTCTTATGCAGATCGACTGCCGGTGACCATTGCGCGACCACCGAGTGTGTTTGGCCCAAGAGATCGGGATATGCTGAAGATTTTCAAGGCAATAAAATTCGGAACGAAACCCGTTCTCGGCTGGAAGCCCCAATATGCCAGTTTCATCTTTGTTGAAGATCTGGTCAACGGATTGATTCAAGCCGCTGAATCGGATCAATCCATTGGCAAAACCTACTTTCTCGCAACCGAACAAAAGATAAATTTGGAGCACTTCAATAATATTGTGGCTGAAGTGATGGGGAAAAAAGCATTTAAAATTCATATTCCAATCTGGATGTTTGCTGCGATCGCTTTGATACGAGAGGCTGTTTCCCGTATCACACACAAGCCTGATATTATTAATTGGGATAAAGTGAAAGAGTTCAGAGAGCGCTTCTGGATTTGCGATTCAAGTCAAGCCGGGAAAGAAATCCAATTTAAACCATCATATGATTTAAATACAGCAATTAAAAGAACATACGACTGGTATGTGCAGCAAGGTTGGTTATAATCCGATTAATCCAATAAAATCGAAAGTTTTTTGGAAATATCTTTCATTTGACTATTTATTTTAATTGAGTCCGTTTCTGCACTTTCTCTCGCTTGTTGAAGTATATAGTGTCGTGCCTGCAGAAAATCGATCAATGTTTTTTTCGAGAAAAGCGGTTCATAGCGATACTCCGGATTTTTCTTATTTTTTGAGTTCATTTCAATAGGTACAAAAAAGAGTATAAACAATTGTTCAGGAGATACTTTCTCTTTTGATACAAGGCCTTTACTCACAATCCGGTCCATTTCATTTCGATACATGTCATACGTTTTAAAATCTTCAGTATTTAGGATCGGGTAAAGGTCGGTATCCTGCATTGCACCCTTTTCGAATAGATGATTGAGAGCTCTGATTTGACCTTCAGTGGGGATGAAATCCAGCCTCAATTTCTTTTGAACTTTCTCCGTATTGTTGGGCACCAAGTCACTAAAATTAAACAAGAAAGGTTCTGTTCCCAAGTTCCGCTTTCGGATATATGTATCTATCGGATCTTCCTGCATAATGTGCATTGAGTGAAGGGAATGCAGAATTGATGAACGGAGTGAATCTGGAATAATACCGTCATTCTCAGTCTCAACAGGGTGATGGAGAAATGCATAATCACGAGCGCGATCCTCAATCAATGAATCCCATACAGTTTCGTTGCCATTTTGACTTGGGATAGTCGCCTCAGTGGGAACAGGGACATCATGATGTAACTGATCTGGAGGAATATACGGCCTGTTAAATTCTTGTGGAATATCCTGATATTTTTTGTTGTCTAATATCATAAGTGTAATGTCATTTAAAGAATATGGGATAGTATAGAGCTTTTCCAATTGATGGATTATAAGAGCGAGTAGCAGGTGTACTATTAAAGACAGAAGAATGGAAAAGCCAAGGAAACGCATGCATGCTCCAAAAAATTAAAAATTAGCGTCATCCATTTTACGATGAACCCATAACAGCGTTCCCTCAATTTAAGATTCCAAATTAAAAATGAAACTGAATTATGGTTCCACTTGTTTAAAAAAAGAAATTTATGTATGATACAGGGACAGAAATGGCGTCTAAAATGGTGAATAGCGAAAGCTAAAACAATATGATTATTAAACCTAAATGGGCGGGGTATATATTTGTGCTTTCGACGGCCCCCAATCCAACTGAAGCCGAGAAGATGGCCGAAGCACTTGTGACCGAGAAACTGGTCGCATGTGTAAACCTGGTTCCTGGCGTGAAATCGATTTACTGGTGGAAGAATGCCGTGCAGCATGAACAGGAAGTTATGATGGTTATGAAAACCCGCCGGAATAAATTTAAGGCACTTGAGAAGCGGATTATAGAACTGCATTCCTATGAATTGCCGGAAATTATTGCCCTTTCTATAAATCGAGGTTCCGAGGAGTATTTGAATTGGATTTACACATCCGTCAATCCTTAAGGGAACATCGATTGTACTGGACTGTGGCAATATCGCTGCTTCTCCATCTATTGTTCCTGTTGTTTTATACCGATTGGGGAAGGTATATCGTTTTCCGTTTACCGGAACAGGAATCCATGAGCCACAGACCACCGCTTGCCTTTGAAATTATCGAATCCAAATCCAACACGGATAAGGAGCCAGATCAGGTGGATTTTCTTTCGGATCAAAATGCCATGGCATCGGATCTGCATTCTGAGAACTTTCAACAATCCAATTTACCTTTTTCAAATGGGCAGACACCCAATAAAAACCTGGAAACAGCACTTCCATCTCAGATGCAAAAAAATCCCTCTCCTTCACAGGATCAGGACAATGGCGCTGAAGATTCTGAAGAGAAAGTAACTCTATCTGCTTCTGAGAGAAAAAGCACAGTGCGATCAGGATTCAGCCGTGAACAGCTCCTTGCATCTAACGCCACGGCATCAAATGCAGCAAGTCGGCCGTTATATCAACAGCAAAGTTCCAGCGCGGACGATTTGGGTGGCCTCAGTTTTAATACCTATGCCTGGGAATATGGACCCTATCTTCTGGATTTGAAGAGGCGGATAGAAAAGAATATTTTTCCACCGCCCATTTATACACGCATGGGCATTGGTGGCAGCAATCTCATTCGATTTCGAATTATGCCGGATGGACAGCTTGTGGGACCCGATTTGATTAACGCACTGGGAGAGAAATCCCTGATTGCTACAAGCGAAAACGCGGTACTGTATTCCGCGCCGTTTAAACCGCTTCCGGAAGACTTTCCCGAAGCGTATTTGGAAGTCACTGCCCGATTTGAATATATGATACTTAATAACCCTTAACCAGGAAGTGTATATGTTAGAAATTTATCAAATGCTTGCTCGTGGCGGAATCGTAATGATTCCACTTCTTCTCATTTCAGTTTTGGCACTGGCGGTTGTGATTGAACGGGCTCTTTTTCTTCATAAAAATCGCATCCTCAAACCACACGTTATTAAGCTGGTAAACCAGATCGAAAAACCTCAGGAAGCGGAGATGGCGTTGGCCACAATGAAGGATGAAGACGGACCCTTTTTGAATGTCATGCGTGCGGGTCTTGAAAGGAGAGGGCAGACACGTGATGAAATCAAAGAGGCCATTCTGGATCAAGGCAGACAGGAAACCAACACACTTGAACGAGGACTCGGGATTCTGGAAACCATTGCTGGTATCGCGCCCCTTCTTGGTTTGCTCGGCACCGTGCTCGGCATGATCAAAGTGTTTCAGGTAATTTCAAATCAGGGATTGGGACAGACACAATTGTTATCCGGTGGAATTTCGGAAGCATTAATCACCACAGTGGTTGGACTTTCTATTGCAATTCCGACTTTGGTTGCGTATAATTATTTTACACATAAAGTGGAACACTTTGTTTTAGAGATTGAGAAGCATTCATCGCATCTTATGGGAAAACTTGACAGGATGCGAAATCAGAAGGAGTAGTGTGATTGATCGGATTTGACAAGAATCGGCTGGATACACTTTTTGGTGCTTTTAAAAATAGCCAGATTGCTGTACTTGGTGATTTAATGATGGATCATTATATTTGGGGTTCTGTATCACGAATCTCGCCAGAAGCACCTGTGCCTGTTGTGAATGTGGAGAAGGAAACGCACAGACTGGGCGGTGCAGCCAATGTGGCGTTAAACATTAAGGAGCTTGGCGCTCAGGTCATTCCCATCGGATTAATCGGAGATGACCATGCCGGACAGAAATTAAAGAAACTGTTTCAGGAACATGGTTTGTCCACCGATGGATTGATTGTGGATAAGGAACGCCCCACAACTTTTAAAACACGTGTAATGGCGCATCATCAGCACGTGGTGCGTACTGATTTTGAAAGCAACCAGCCCATTGATTCTCAAACCGAATCTCAAGTTTTGGATATTCTGGATAAAATGTATACCTCAGTGGATGGACTAATTTTTCAAGATTATAACAAAGGTCTGCTCACGAAAACACTCATTCAAAAAGCCACAGCGCGATATAGGGATAAATTGACGTTTGTGGACCCCAAGTTCAATCATTTCTTTGACTATCAGAATGTGACCCTTTTTAAACCCAATCGTAAAGAAACTGCAGATCGACTGGGCTTAACACTTGATAGCGAAGCACACATTCGCAAAGCAGGTTTGGATCTACTTGAGAGGTTATCCTGTGAAGCTGTTTTAATCACTTTGGGTGAATCGGGTATGGTCCTATTTGAAAAGGGAAAACCGGAAATTCAAGTTCCCACCAAAGCAGTCAAGGTGCATGATGTGTCCGGAGCAGGAGACACTGTGATTTCCACAATAGCGGTTGCTATGACATCCGGAGCTACCATATCTGAGGCGGCAACTCTTGCCAATCATGCGGCAGGTATTGTTGTGGGCGAGATCGGAATTGTGCCCATTTCGAAAATGGCTTTGTATCAAGACATGTTGGATAATTTCGATGACGATAATGAATAAATATAAATCCTCCTCAACAGTTCCCGCACTTCAATGATGGTAACTATTAACAATTCAGACCAGGCACAAGCCATCGCTGTTTTTGACGTTGATTGGACCCTGCTTTGCGGGACATCCGCTGAATCATTATTGGTGGAATATTTGAAACAAAAAAAAATTATCCCATTTAGAAATGTGCTTAAAACCGTTATCCTTACATTTTTTCGACTACCGCATGGGATTCTTTTTTCATTTTTGAAAAATAAATACTATTTGCATGATATTGAAATGCAAACCATTCAGGATGTCCTTCCGGCATTCTATGAGTCGATTCTACAACCGGCGCTTTCACAAGACCTGTTACAAGAAATGGAAGATTTACGAAAAAAGGATTATGCCATTTATCTTGTTTCGGGAACATTAGACTTCATTGTGGAATTTTTAATTCTTAAATTAGACGCAACTGGTGGTGCGGGTTCACGCGTTGAAATAAAGAATGGCAAGCTTACGGGGCGTCTTCTTGGACACTATCCCGTTCATCGTGAAAAAGTTTTGATATTGAAACAGTTATTAAAAGGTAAAAAGGTCGATTGGGAAAAATCTATTTGTTTTGGCGATAGTTATTTTGATATACCCCTTCTTTCATTATTTGGAAATGTTGTTGCTGTTCATCCCGATTTTGGATTAAGGAAAGAAGCGATACGCCGGGGATGGCGGATTGTCACGCGACGACCCAGGATTGATAATCCGCTATTTCGCATATGGACGGAACGATTTTTTCGAAAAGCATAAGAGCTAAATTGATAGAAAAGTGAGGGAGAGATGAACATCTATCTGATCTTAATTTTACTTATGGCATTGATTCTCGTTGTGCTGGTACTCAAACCCGAACTGGGAATGCAGTTAAAATCATTTAGTGAAAAATTTGCGTTTGATGCAGAATGGAAACCCTCAAAAGGAACAAAATGGCGATTTATCATAGCTGGAGTTTTTATTGAACTCATTTTTATTGTCATTTTAATCCTGCTGTTATTGAATCATTAATCAAGCAGCCTCGCATGGAATCTAACGTAATAGAAGATAGATACCTGCAGCGATCAGAAGAATCGGGAGCAAGGGAGCAATCAGACCAAGTGGAGTCAGCACCAAAGCAATCAGTCCCGATACAAGCGTTACAGGAATCAAAGCAATAAAGAGACCGCTGAAAATAAGTGAAAATATGATGATGAATGGCAGACTGAGGATAAATAGTCCGGTTTAGATGATCAATCCCAATCCTTTGAAACAAAGCAGTGCTATGCCAAAGACGAGTAGAAATGCCAGTAAATCCATTGTTTGCCTCCGTAGTTTTTTTAATAATACGTCTATTGTTAATTTGTTGTTTCAGCCATCCGAAAAAACACTTTAACCGATAGGGGATATCGTTGTGATAAAGCATATTAAACCCGTTATAGTTGTGCATGGAGGTGCCTGGAGAATACCTGATGAAGAGATTCAGGCCCATCTGAACGGTATCCGGGTTGCTTTGCAGGAGGGGTGGAAGATCCTGAAAAATGGTGGCAAGGGGCTTGATGCAGTGGAGCGGTCTGTTTCTGTGCTGGAGGATGATCCTACATTTGATGCTGGTAAAGGTTCCATACTCAATACAGACGGATCGGTCGAAATGGATGCATCTATCATGGATGGCAGTAATATGAAAGCCGGGGCTGTGGCTGCGCTTCGTAATTATCCAAATCCGGTTCAAATCGCAAGATGCGTTATGGATAAAACCGAGCATATTCTACTCTCAGGACCTGGATGTGAATCCTTTGCGATGAAGCATGGATTTCATCCTTCTCCAATTCGTGAACTGATGACCGAACGAGAGTTACACCGATTGGAATCTGTTATGCTCGATGAGGATTTTCGCGCCGAACATGCCTTTGGCCAGAAGCGGGGAACCGTGGGTGTTGTAGTGCTGGATGAACAGGGTCATATTGCCGCAGCGACCTCGACCGGAGGCACACCCAAGAAGATTCCCGGGCGTGTGGGGGATACACCCATTATTGGCGCCGGAACCTATGCCGAGGATGGTGTGGGCGGCGTATCTTGCACAGGTTGGGGTGAAGCGATTATGAAAGTGATGCTCGCGAAAGATGTGGCAGAACGAATGCGCCAGGATGTCGATGCTCAAACGTCCGCCGAACAATCCATCGTAATACTCAAGGAGCGTGTCAATGGTCTCGGCGGATTGATCTGTATTGATAAAAAGGGTCAAATCGGTGTCGCATATAATACACCCAGAATGGCCCGCGGTACAATGACATGCGAGCAAGATGACTTCTGGGTTGCGGTTGAATGAAAAAACAAATTGTCATTCTGCTATTGTTCGCTTCCCTTACAAGTGCTTTCGCAGACACGTCTTTTCAATACAAATTTAAAGCACCTCAGGATATATGGCTCGTTGGTGGAGGATTACTTCTCACGGGAATTGGAGAATTGTTTTCTCATCGTATTTTTCCTCCAAACCCGGAATCGCTCGATAGATCTAAAATCTTCCTCCCGGATCAATTTGCATTAAGATTTGAGAGCTCAACCGCTGCACAGTTGAGTGATATAACACTTGGTATACTGGCACTGAGTCCGCTTGTAATCATCGTTTCCGAAAATAGCCATTCAAAAGATTGGACTGAAACCGCACTTTATTTTGAATCTCAAATCTGGACAATCGGTTTCACCGAATTATGCAAAGGTATCGTTCACCGCCCAAGACCTTATGCCTATCATGCTGAAACAGAATCAATGGATAAAGAGGCGGCTAGATCTTTCCTCTCGGGCCACACTTCAATTGCTTTCGCAGGAGCTGTTTCCACTGCAATTTATTGGGAGCATTTTCATCCGGATTCAAAGTGGAACAACGCTGTATGGATTTCAAGTTTGTCCCTCGCTACGACAACCGGTGTTTTGCGAATTCTTGCTGGAAAGCATTTTCCAACCGATGTGCTGGCCAGTGCGATAGTGGGGTCACTGATCGGTTGGGCCATTCCACAAATGCATCGCGAGGATGTTGTTCCTGAGATCAACACATTGCCACAACCTATGATGCTAGATATCCAGTTTGCTCTATAAATCTAATTTATTGACTCTATATCGAATCGAGTGAATAGATTAAAAAAAAGCTGATTTGCCATAGATTGACACAGATAAAACACGGATATAATGAAGTTAAAACATGAAAAAATAATTGAGTTCAAATGTTTTGATTATTAATTCTGTGTTAATCGGTGAAAATCAGTGGCTAAAACATTTTATCTTATACTCCGCAAAACGACATAGAACCTAATTTTTGAATAAATTTATGAAGGATTACAGCTTTTGAAGATCATCCATGCGTTAATACAATCCAGGACTTCCGTTGAAATTCTCTTTTCAGAAAATCCCAAGTCTTTGAAAAAAACTCAAATTCGAATTTCAGGTCTGGAAGTTTTAGCAATGAAGATCAAAGATGCAACCTGTCTGCTTGAAACTTCTCCTATTGATATCCAAACAACATATGAGCTTGAAATAGAAGGTTTCAATTCAATAGTCCTCCGTCCAGATCAGATTTTGAATGAATTTCAATCCGATAAGAAATTGGGATGCTTCACCGAAAACGGAGATGCGGTATTCCGACTATTCGCGCCTCAGGCTGCGCAAGTCCAGTTGGCCTTGTTTAACATATATGATCAGTTCTCCCACGCTGTTCATGAAATGATTCGTGACTTGGACGGTGTTTGGGAAATCCGGCTTCCAAAATCCCTCAATGCCAAATATTACGCATATCGGTTGAATGGTCGGTCTCCAAACTCATCGAAGGGATTTTCAGAGATTGATATTCCAGATCCTTACTCGCAGGCCGTAGTGACCACCAATGATTATCGACATGTCGCGAAAAGCCTCGTCCAGCCCGATACAGAATTTGACTGGCAGCGCGATTCATGGGTTTGTCCGAAACCGGAATCACTCATGATTTATGAGCTGCATGTCCGGGACATGACAGCGCATGAGACCTCCGGACTTCCTGCAGATCGACGTGGTACATATCAGGGGCTTTCGGAATTCGGTCATCGTGGCGGTCTGGATTACATCCGAGCATTAGGAATGAACGCAGTAGAATTGCTGCCGGTTCATGAATTTACCAACATAGAGATCCCATACAAAGATGCGATATCCGGCGCATGGAATACCTGGAATCCGTATGCGCGCAATCACTGGGGTTATATGACCTCCTTTTATTTTGCGCCTGAATCCTATTATGCAATGGGACAGACCCTTGATCCAGAAACAGTCTGCGGTGATAATGGTTCTGCCGTTAACGAACTGAAATCAATGGTCCGTGCTTTTCATCAGGCTGGCATTGCAGTCATTTTGGATGTCGTGTATAATCATGTGTCCAATTATGATATGAATCCGTTAAAATCAATCGACCGTGATTATTATTTTAAGCTTGATGACAAGGGGCATTACTGCTCCGAGAGTGGATGCGGTAATGATTTAAATACAACGCGGCCAATGGTACGAAAAATGATTGTGGATTCTATTCTGCATTGGATGCAAACCTATCACATTGACGGATTTCGTTTTGATCTGGCCGGATTGATAGACGATGATACACTGGACGCCATTTCCAAGGCGGCACGTGAGGTCAATCCGGATGTGATTTTGATCGGCGAGCCCTGGGGCGGTACAAATCACGGGCAGTATCGTTTTTCCGAAAGGGATTGGAGCAGCTGGAATGACTGGTATCGCAATGGCATTAAAGGGGCCGATCCCATTCATCAGAAGGGAATGATTTTCGGACAGGGAAATGCTGCAAGATCCATTCAAAGTTTGAAACACTTTCTTCGTGGAACCCCTGCCAGTGAAGGCGGACAGTTTATCAGGGCCGGCCATTCCGTGAATTACCTGGCATCCCATGACGGATATACACTTGGAGATTTTATCCGAATTGCAACCGGTGCGAATGATCCAGCGCATCCAATAAAGGGTTTAGCAAGCCATTATAAGCTGTCTGTGGATCAAATCCGGATTCATAAATTAGCTGCACTCATCCTGTTTACGGGTCAAGGAGCCGTCATGCTTCACTCCGGGCAGGAGTTCGCACGTAGCAAAGTCATTGCCGATACGAATATTGATGATCTTGAAATAGGCCGTCTGGATCATAACAGTTACAACAAGGACAATGAAACAAACTGGCTGAATTATGATCATGTTGATTTAAATCATGAATTGGTCTCATATTATAAAGCTCTGATCAAGATCAGGAAAACTTATACGCATTTTACACATCTGGAGCAGGTGAACCTCCAATTTATTGATGGCAGCAATCCAGGGTCACTTGGTATGCGATTGTCCATTTCGGATCATCCGGATTTGATCATGCTTTTCAACATTCATCCTTCACAACCTGCGCAATTTAATGTGGACGGACAATGGGAATTAATCCTGACCGAAAAATCCTCTAAAAACTTCAAAACGATTGAAAACTGGATAGAAATACCAATCCGCAGCGGAGCCATCCTTCAGGAAATTTTAAATTCCAAATAAACTTATCTTTTTATGGATATTCCATCTACTATTTCGTATCTTGATTTATCCAAAATAATACGATAATGGGTTAAAGGAGTCCTTTTAATGACGCAAATGGAAGCGGCAAAAGCGGGTCGTATCACATCGGAAATGAAAACTGTCGCTTCTTACGAAAGTGTAGGTGCCGAGTGGCTATGCAATCAGGTTGCTAAAGGCGAGATTGCTCTCGTAAAAAATGAAAACCATCAGGGCGTTGCGCCTCTTGGAGTAGGCGGGGGGCTCAGAACCAAAGTCAACGCCAATATCGGCACGTCAACCGATGCTTCTGATCTGGAACAAGAGATTGAAAAAGCACGTGTGGCCCTCGAGGCCAAAACCGATGCGCTCATGGATTTATCCACGGCTGGGGATCTGGGCCTGATCCGGCGACGCATTCTGAGAGAAATCCCGCTGATACTTGGAACCGTGCCGATTTATGAGGCAGCCGTTCGTACCGTTCAGGATGGCGGCGGCATTATTCATATGAAACCTGAGACTTTATTTGATGTACTCATACAACAGGCGGAAGAAGGCGTGGATTTCTTTACGGTGCACTGCGGATTGACGCTGCAGAGTCTGGAAAGATTAAAAAAACAGGGCAGACTCACGAATGTTGTGAGCCGCGGCGGTTCTTTTCTCATGACCTGGATGATTGCCAATGAGAAAGAGAATCCCCTTTACTCTGAATTTGATCACGTGCTTGAAATTGCCAAAAAATACGATGTGACACTCAGTCTGGGAGACGGCCTCCGCCCAGGGTCAATCGCCGATGCCACGGACAGGGCACAGATTCAGGAACTGCTCATATTGGGCGAGCTGACTCAGCGGGCGCGTGAGGCCAATGTGCAGGTGATGATTGAGGGGCCGGGTCATGTGCCGCTTGATCAAATTCGCACCAATATGCAGATACAAAAGAAATTGTGCCAGAATGCTCCTTTCTATGTACTCGGTCCATTGGTAACCGATATAGCACCAGGATATGATCACATTACCTCAGCCATAGGCGGAGCGCTTGCTGCTTCTGAGGGCGCGGATTTTCTCTGTTATGTGACGCCCTGCGAACATCTGAAATTACCCAATGCGGATGAAGTGAGAGAAGGGGTGATGGCTGCCAGGATAGCGGCTCATGCGGCCGATCTAGTGAAAGGTGTTCCTGGAGCAGTAGAGTGGGATTATGCGATGTCAAGTGCGCGTCGAAATTTGGATTGGAATAAACAGATTGAGCTTTCGATTGATCCTGTTCGGGCGGCGGCATTGAGAAAGAGTGCCGCTCCCAAAGAAGAGGATGTTTGTACGATGTGCGGTGATTTTTGCGCGATTAAGCTTGTGAATCAGACACTGCTTGGGTCAGAGAATGAATAAAGAGTTTTTTCTTCTGTCTATTCTTCTAAATATTATACAGGATCAGTAGGAGAGCATTGTTATCATGACACAACCCTGGCCAAGAGGATCAGAATGGAGAAAGTGGGATCTCCATCTCCATGCGCCTGGAACAAAACTCGACGACCAGTACAATGTCGATAGAGGTGACGTGTGGGATGAGTATTGCCGGAGACTGTACGAGTCAGATGTGCAGGTCTTCGGAATCACGGATTACTTCTCCGCCGGCTGCTATTTTTCCGTTTGCGAAAAGTTCCATCAACGTTACGCGGATTCCGAGAAGGTGTTCTTGCCGAATATCGAGCTAAGAACCAACGATGTTGTCAACAGAGAACAGGAGGAGGTCAATATTCACCTGATCTTCACTCCTTTCCAACCGGATTATGAGGCAAAGATCAGGTTGTTCCTGCAGTCTTTGAAGACAAGCAAGACCGATAACGTCAGTAGGAATATTATGGCATCGGAGCTAACGAAGAAAACTCACTTCGAGGAAGCGACGACGACACGTACTTTTATCCGCGAGGCTCTTGAAAGTACCTATGGCAAGGATGCTGATCTTCTCGATTGTGTTCTTATCATCACGGCGGCGAACAATGACGGTATCCGTGCTGAACGCGGTAAGAAGCGCAAACTTCTTATTACAGACGAAATCGATAAGTTCAGCGATGCGTTCTTCGGGAATGCGGGAAACAAAGAGTATTTTCTATCCACCGACCGTGCTGAGGACAAAACGGAATACACCAAACCAAAGCCTGTCTTGTCCGGGTGCGACGCCCATTCACTTGCGGACCTCGATGCGCGTCTGGGTCAGGTTGTTTCCGATGCAGAAAGCGGCATCGTGCTGGAGCCAACTTGGGTCAAGGCCGATCTCACCTTTGAAGGTCTCAAACAGATCATCTTCGAGCCGCGCAACCGCGTGTTCATCGGTGAAGAACCGGAAATCGAGCGGCGAGTCCGAGAGCACAAGAATCGATATATAGATTCACTACACATCACCTGCATTGACGGCTATCAGCACGACCAACATTGCTCATGGTTTTCTGATGAGCAGATCGTTCTTGGCAAGGAGCTTGTTGCGATCATAGGAAATAAGGGTAGCGGTAAAAGCGCGATTACGGACATCATCGGGCTGCTTAGCAACAGTCACAACCAGACCTCAAAGGGTTTGTCAACTGGAAAGTCCGAAGAGTTGTTTTCGTTTTTGAACAAAGAAAAATTCCTCAAGGGCGGTTGCGCCAAGCACTTCCAGGGGATACTGAGCTGGTATGAGGGCGAGCCGGACAGCAAGCTGCTGGATGCACAAGTCGAGCTGCACCTGCCGGAAAAGGTCGAATACCTACCGCAGAAATACCTTGAGAGAATCTGCTCGAATATCGCGGACGACGAGTTTAGGGCAACGCTCAATGAAGTCATCTTCCGCTACGTCAAGCCGCAGGATCAGCACGGCATGACCAATCTCGATGACCTGATTAAGTACCGTACACAGCAAGCTGAGGAAGACATTGCACAGAAGAAGCAGGGGCTTTATAAAGCTAACATAAAAATTGTATCAATAGAAAAGAAACTAACCGAAGATTACCGCAAGGGACTCGAGGAAAAGATCACACTGAAGAAGGAGGACCTTGAGGCGCATGCGACTGCTCGACCAGAGGAAAAGCAGAATCCCGAAGCAATTACGGGAACTGCGCCGAAGGAAATCGCGCAGATCGAACAGCTTACACAGAATATTTCTAGTCTTACCAATCAGATTGACCAGCTTAAAACGGAACAGATTGAGATCAGTCAGTCTGCCGAAGAACTACGGCAGGTCAGGCAAGCAATCAATCGCGAAGCAGGTGCTCTGATCGGCCTGAAAGCGAAGTATCGGACCGCACTCACAGCAGCCGACCTTACTTTCGATCAGATCGTTAAGCTGGTCGTGGATTACAGCAGTCTCGACGCAGTTGTTAATGCGAAAGCGCAGAGGTTGCAGCAGATCGAAGCCTTGCTTTTAACCAGCGACGAAATCGAAGCAATGGTTGGTGGCGAGGACGAGGCCTCCACTGAATCAGCGCGCACAGCGACAGCGGCCACCAGCCTTGTATGCCAAAAAGCAGCAATAGAGGTTCAAAAGGCCGAGATTGTTGAGAGGATGGGAAACCCCGCGCGCGCGTATCAGCAATATCTTAGCAACCTGAGACTATGGACGGAAAGGCAAAATGAACTGCGGGGCGACGACCAGAATCCTGGCGCTGATACCCTGAAAGGACTGGAGAAGGAGCTGGACAGTGTCAACAAGTTCTATCCGGAAGCATTGCGCATCGCCCACAGCGAGCGGGAGCATATCAGCAAGGAGATATTCTGTAAGAAATGTGGACTCACACAGTTCTATAACGCCATCAAGCAATCCATCGACAGAGAGATAACCAAGTGCCGCGAGCATCTTGGAGAATACAACATCTCTATTGATGCGGGCTTGCGATTTAGCCCAATGTTCTTCGACGAGTTTCTGAAATTCATCAATCATGTCGCCATCGGCAGTTTCCGCGGGCAGGAGGAAGGACAGACAATGCTTCGTCGTCTCAGCGATTCTGTGACCGACTGGGAGAATGAGGAACAGGTCTTCAAGGCACTCAATGCGATAGTCGAAGCTCTGCATATCGACAAACGCGATGAGGTGGCGCCACCGAATGCAGCACGTGACGTGTTCAAACAGATAAAGGGCCAGAGGTTAGTTCAGGATTTGTATGACTATCTCTTCGGCTTTGACTATCTTGTCACCAAGTACGATCTGAAGGTCGATCAGAAAGACCTCAGTGAACTTTCGCCCGGAGAGCGTGGCGGTCTGTTGCTGGTTTTCTATCTCATGCTTGACCGACAGGATATCCCTCTTGTGATTGATCAGCCGGAGGACAATCTTGACAACAAGAGCGTTTACGAAATTTTGGTCACGTTTATCAAGCAGGCCAAGATGCGGCGGCAGATCATCCTGGTAACTCACAATCCGAACCTCGCCGTCGTGGCCGATGCAGAGCAGATCATCCATGTCTCTATAGATAAAAAGGACGGTGTGAACGACTTTGATTTTTTTTCCGGTTCTATCGAAGACGTCCGCATCAATCAAGCCGTTGTGGATATCCTCGAAGGAACGTTGCCTGCGTTCGACAACCGTCGTTTGAAATACAGAAAGCAGGGTCGCCGGCGCGCAGTCTTGGGTGTGGGGCGAACATGACTGTGTTACGCTGGCTTAAGCATAATTCAACAAGTACTAGCGGGCTAGTACGTACAGAAAGACCGCATACCATCAGGTTTAACAAGGGTGTGAGAAAAAAACGTCCTCACACCTATTAGTCTGCGCGTTATGAAACTTATTATTTTATGAGTCGTTAAATTTTGTTAGACAATTGATGTAATTTTGAGGAAATTATGTATAATATAGTCACATACCCGGACCCGGTTTTGCGAACTCGCGCGGATGAAATTCTTGAAATTGATGATGAACTTCATGAAATAATCGAAGAAATGACAGAAACCATGTATGTCAAAGACGGCGTGGGGCTGGCAGCGAATCAGATCGGGCTAACCAAACGGCTCATTATTGTTGATGCCGGAGAAGGGCTCATGGTTCTCATCAATCCCGTATTGACGGTGCCCGAAGACGCCCGCGCTGATTCAATGGATGAAGGATGCCTCAGTTTGCCGGACATTCGGGTTGATGTCACACGTCCGGATCGAGTCCACCTCACAGCGCTTGATCCTGATAACAAATCCATTGACCTGATCGCGGACGGATTGCTCGCAAGAGTTTTACAGCATGAAACAGATCACCTTAATGGCAAAATGATCATTGATCATATCTCATCTATTACAAGAAGGCTATTACGCACCAAATTAAGGAAACTTGAAAAAAGTCACACCGAAGCATCCTGAACTCTAAATCGGGGAGAGAATCTTGTCGCAATCATCCGCTTCGAAAACCGGATTTATTCAAGGCATTTCCGCATCAGAAGGCATCGCCATTGGACGCGCATGGATTTTAAAAAGTCCATGGGATGAGGTCAAGCGATTCCCTCTTGAAGATCATCAGATTGAATCTGAACTCAAACGATATCGCGCTTGTATGAAAAGTGTCAACGACCAACTTGTCGAGTGCAGAGATCATGTCCAGAAAGAGATTGGAAAAGAAGAATCAAAAATATTTAACGCTCACCTTGCCATTCTCAAAGATCCGTTTTTTCAAGACGAAATTCCCCTTTCCATTGAATCTAAAAAATTTAATGCCGAAGCCGTTCTGAAGGATGGAATCGATCAGCTTACTGAATCCTTTCGAAAAATGGAAAATGAGTTTTTCCGTCATCGCGCAGATGACATTCAGGATGTCGCTATCCGTTTCCTGAGAGTTCTTTACAAAACTGAAGCGGTTAAAATTTCGCCTTCCGAAGATACAATTCTTGTGGCGAATAATCTGATCCCTTCGGATACCGCACGTATTGATCCCAAGAAAATATTGGGATTCGCCACCGAGATGGGAGGCAACACTTCGCATGCATCCATTCTCGCGCGGTCCATTGGCATCCCTGCTGTGGTTGGTGCCGAGCATCTCATGGACAATGTGAAAAATGGTGACTTGATTGTTCTTGATGGACATGACGGCACAGTGCAGATTAATCCTGATGCGAAAGCTCTCAAGGAATACCGCAAGCAGAAGGATAAATTCTCAGCCTATTTAAAAAAGATGACGGATGAGAATCTCCTGGCATCCGAGACACTGGATGGTGTGGAAATCTCTCTATATGCCAATGTTTCCATGATCACTGAAGCTGATCTGGCCGTACAATATCGCGCGGACGGGATCGGTCTTTTTCGTACAGAGCTGCCCTTTCTGATTGCCGGAAATCTGCTCCCTGAAGAAGAACAATTTCAGATCTACAAGAAGATCACTGAATCTATGGATGGCAAGGTTGTCACGATTCGCACGCTGGATTTAGGAGGAGACAAGTTTTTACCCTTTGATGATGTGAAACAGGATCGAAATCCATTTCTCGGCTGGCGCTCTATACGAATATTTCTTCAGGAAAAAGATATCTTCAAGAGTCAATTGCGGGCGATTCTGCGTGCAAGTCATTTTGGAAATGTGCGCATTCTGTATCCCATGATTTCGAGTTATGAAGAAATACGAGATATTTATACCCTGATAGATGAAGCAAAGGATGAACTGAGGAAACAAGGCGTTCCCTTTGATGAATCTGTTCAGCAAGGGGTGATGATTGAAGTGCCATCCGCAGCGATTTGTGCGCATCGCTTGATTAATCATTGCGACTTTTTAAGCATCGGCACCAATGACTTGATCCAATATACGCTGGCCGTGGATAGGAACAATGAGCGGGTCGCACGATTTTATCAGCCTACGAATCCGGCCATCCTCACACTGATTTCAGGATCCATCACAGCTGCAAAGAACGCCAACAAAGCTATTTCCCTCTGTGGGGAAATGGGGGGAAACGTCCGATATGTTCCAATGCTCATCGGTATGGGATTACGTGATTTAAGTATGAGTCCCTCCTTGATCCCCGAGGTAAAAGAGCGGATTCGAGCAGTGACAATCAAGGAGTGCGAGGAGTTAACGCAAAAAATCATGACAATGGTGTCTTCAGAAGAGATTGAAAAAGAATTGCATCTGTTTCACGAAGCTGCCAATAATCGGCAGGCTGTGCCGCTACCGACTCGGGAGAAATGATCTGAATTGAGCTTATAACAGGATGTTTAATTCATTCAGGTTATAAAAAATATCTTGACTTTCAGAACAATTTGCGTTATTATTATTGACCCAAAAATGGCGGCGTAGCTCAGCTGGTTAGAGCAGTGGAATCATAATCCACGTGTCCGGGGTTCGAATCCCTGCGCCGCTACAAAAAAAGGCCTGAGTGCCGATAAAATTTAAGCCTTTCAGAGTCTGGAAGGCTTTTTTAATTATGAAAATCTTCCATAAAAAATTTGTCGAAAACAACCAAAAGCATTCTCTGTATAAGGTGTATGACTCTATCCTGATTGGTGTTTCAGGTGGGATGGATTCCATGGCATTGCTTCATATCCTTAAAACGATGCGGGAAATCACTCCTCTAACCCTTGCAATCTGCCATGTGCACCATGGATTGCGTGGCAAATCAGCGGATCTTGATGAAATTTTTGTCCGAAATACAGCATCACGATCAGGGATCCCCTTCTATGGTACTCGTGTGGATGCGGTGAAATACACGAAAGCGCATGGTCTTTCACCCGAAGAAGGCGCGAGAGATCTCAGGCACAGTGTGCTTGAAGAAGTTCGAGAACGGATTGGATTTGATTGTATCGCACTCGCACATCAAGCGGATGATCAAGCTGAAACCATTTTAATGAACATGGCGCGGGGAAGTGGAATTCGCGGTTTGGGTGGTATTCGACCCAAACGGGATCGGATTATTCATCCCTTGTTATTTGCTTCACGTGAGGAAATTCTATCCTACACCAATAGGTGTCATTTATCCTTTCGGGATGATCCCACAAACCGTAATAAAAAATTCCGGCGAAATCAAATCCGGTCCGAAATCCTGACGCCATTGAAAGCGATTTATGGATCCAGTTTGATTCATACGATTGGACGAAGTGGAGAACATGCTCAGGAAATCCTCACATTTCTCGAACAGGAAGAAAGCAAGGCTTGGGCATCCGTTGTAAGAGAAGAATCCAACACGGAAATTGTGCTTGATATTTATCAATTTTTACGCTACTTTACGTCGGTTCAAAAAGCGTTGATTGAACAGGCAATTCAGCAGCTTTGTCCGGATTTCTACAACGTTAGCAATACTCTTTTTAATCGGCTGGTCTCACTTGTTCAATCTCGTCAAAGCGGTCGATGGATCAGGATTAATGAAATTGTAAGGGCTGCAATACATAATAACCACTTAGTTTTTTATAAGGTCCTTTCACCCATTCAAAATCAAAAGGTTTGGCCAGATTCACAATTTGATATAAAGGAAATTGATAAAGTGCTCATCCTGAACAAGCTGGAGCCAGGATCTTTATACTCCTTGAAAAAAAAAGAATCGCAAACTGAATATATCGATTTTGATAAAATCCAAAAACCGCTTCATGTTCGATCGTTCAGGCCAGGTGATTGGTTTGTTCCACTTGGGATGGAAGGCAAGAAAAAATTGAAAGATTATTTTATTGATGCAAAAATTCCAGCCTACAAGCGTCAATCCATTCCGCTGCTCGTTCAAGATAGAGATATTATCTGTATTCTTGGATATCGTCTTGATGAGAGATTTAAGGTCAAATCACAAACCAGGAATATTTTAAAAATTAAACTTACAGGTTAAACATAACAAATATGGAAAACAAGAAACCCGATTTACCAAAAAACAGCGGTTTTCAGTGGAAGAATGCAAGTCGAACCATCCTTTTTTGGGTGCTCATTTTTCTGGGGACTGTTTACATTGTAAATATGTTCAATCTTCGCCGTGATAAGGATGTTGAGATTGAATACAATGAAGAATTTTTAAGGTTCTTGAAAAATGAAGCGGTCGCACAGGCGACCATCGTTGAAGATGAGTTTCATGGTATATTAAAATATGAAGAGACCATCGTGCGAGAGGGTGAAACAATCCAGGTCAAACAGTTTAAGGTGATTCTCCCTCCAATCACCAATGAAATGATAAAAGAATGGAACGAACTCGGCATCCAATATAAATTCAAACGGAGGTCGACGGCTTGGTGGGGCGTTGTATCCTGGCTTCTGCCATGGCTTTTTATTGTTTTACTCTATTTCTTTTTCCTGCGACGTTTGCAGGGAGGCGGAGGCGGCACAAAGGGGATATTTAATTTCGGCAAGAGCAGGGCGCGTATGCAGACCGGAAATCTCCCCAAGGTCACATTTCAGGATGTGGCTGGTGCGGATGAAGCCAAAGAGGAACTTCAAGAGGTCATTGAATTTCTCAAATTGCCTGAAAAATTTCAAAAGCTTGGTGGGCGAATTCCGAAAGGCGTTCTTCTTTTAGGACCTCCCGGAACAGGCAAGACATTACTGGCGCGGGCTGTGGCAGGTGAAGCAGATGTCCCTTTTATGAGTATTTCAGGAGCTGATTTTGTTGAAATGTTTGTGGGAGTCGGTGCATCACGTGTTCGTGATCTATTTGAGCAGGGGAAGAAAAATGCGCCATGTATTATATTCATTGAAGAAATTGATGCTGTGGGACGTCGTCGTGGAGCCGGATTGGGT
>JABMRT010000031.1 GCA_013202295.1 Candidatus Zhuqueibacterota bacterium | reverse complement strand
GGTCTATATCGATGCGGGAGCGCTCGCGACCATTACGTACAGTGACATTCAGTTGTCCAGCGGCACCTATACCGGCACCGGGAATATCAATGCTGACCCGTTATTTACAAGCGGGCTGCATCTCAGCGATTTCAGTCCCTGTATCGGTACGGCAACCGCCACAGGCGCGCCCGCCACCGATCTGGAAGGGAATACACGGGGCACGCCCCCTGACATGGGAGCCTATGAGAATGCCCGGGATTCATCCCTCCCAGTTGAACTCTCATCCTTCTCTGCCGAAGCTTTACCTGATGGCGTGCGCCTTAAATGGAGCACCGAATCGGAAGTCGACAACCTTGGATTTATTCTGGAATCCAAGTTGGCAGAGGGTGACTGGGTTCAAATCGCGTCCTATCAAACCCATACCGAGCTGCAAGGACAGGGCAATAAATCCTCCAGAACAGAATATAAATTCATGGATGAAACCGCGCGGGCCGGGCAAAGCTGCACGTATCGTCTCAGCGATGTGAACACAGCAGGTGAAATCCATGTGTATGATGTGATTAAGATTGCTATGCCTGATGTTCCAAAAGAGCTGGTTCTTGATCCGCCGTTCCCGAATCCGTTCAATCCCCAGACTAAGATTTATTATCAGTTGTCCAAATCCGGGCCTGTGGAGATTGCGGTGTTTGACCTCCTGGGTCGGAAAGTCCGGACGCTGGTTGATGGGTTCCAATCTGCTGGGAGTTATAATATTTACTGGCACGGCAAAGATGAGGCTGGGATGCAGACCGCGACCGGAACGTATTTCATTACTTTGAAGACTGTGGAAGGTGTGCGTACACAGAAAGTGGTGATGATGCGTTGATTTAAATTCTTCAGTTTTTAGCGCCCTTCGGACACCCCTCTTCCTCGGCGAGGCCGAGGGTCTCCTCCCGGCTAAAAGATTGCCGGGACAGGCCTAAAGGGGAGATATCCCTTTCGTCTTGTAAGTCCTCCCTTGAGGGAGGATTTAGGTGGGTGTCCCACATCCCCTGCAGAAAACCGCTTGCATTTTCATTTCATGTCATTAAATTTAAAACAGCATCGTCTGATGCGATATGAACTCTATGGAAGGATGAATCACTCCTGCCTTGATGTATTATAATACAAGGGAAAACCAATGAGAAAATATTTTGTTCTTTTCGCAATATGCATCCTAATTACTGCTCAAGTATCGGCTCAATGGTCCAAAGAAGAGCGGGAGCGTATCGGAAAATTGAGCAAAGAAGATCATCAGCTTATGATGCATCTTCTGGGAATCACTGAAATTCGTCCGGGACCTTCGGGAGACCCCAAAGCGCCCAACGCGGCAAACAGTGATGAATCCAAAGCGACAAAATATGCCTCGCTTCCCAATCCGCTGACATTTGACGGGGGCGATCCCGTGACCACTGCTGAACAATGGGAAAAGCGCAAGCTGGAGATCTTTGAAGCGTTTGACAGAGAGATGTACGGCCGGGTGCCTGAAAACGTGCCTGCTGTGACATGGGAAATCCAAACCGTAAAAGACACCCTGGAAGGCGCCTATCCAGTCCGCGTCAAAGAACTCACCGGGCATGTGGATAATTCCGGATACCCGGCCATCATTGTGGATATTCAGATGACGCTCACGACTCCGCGCGACCTTGACTCGCCCGTGCCGGTCATACTCGAATTCGGCTGGAACTTTCCCATGCGGTTCAGGAGGAACCAGCCGGAAGGCCCCACCTGGAAAGAGCAGGTACTGGAAAAAGGCTGGGCATACGCCATTCTGGTACCGACCAGTATTCAGGCCGACAACGGCGCGGGTCTGAGAGAAGGCATCATCGGATTGGTCAACAAGGGGAAACCCAGAAAGCTGGATGACTGGGGTGCTTTGCGCGCCTGGGCCTGGGGCGCGAGCCGTGCCATGGATTATTTTGAAACCAATCCCGAAATTGATGAGACGCGCGTGGTGATCGAGGGGTTGTCACGCTACGGCAAGGCCGCAATCGTGGCCCTGGCCTATGAACAGCGCATCGCGATCGGATGTATCGGATCATCCGGAGCGGGCGGCGCCAAACTATTGCGAAGGATTTTCGGCGAGCAGGTCGAGAATCTGGCCGGTTCGGGTGAATATCACTGGTTCGCGCCGAACTTTATCAAATACGCCGGGCCTCTGACCGAGCAGGATCTCCCTGTGGACGCGCATGAGCTTGTCGCGCTATGTGCGCCCAGACCGATTTTCATCAGTGTCGGTGCACCTGATGTGGAGGGTCAATGGATCGATGCCAAAGGGATGTTTTTGGCTGGCGTGCATGCCGGACCTGTATATGAGTTGTTGGGGAAAAAGGGGCTGGGTGTTTCAGCGTTTCCGCATCAGGAAACGGCTTTGATTGATGGAGAGATCGCGTTCAGGCAGCATGAGGGCGGCCATACTGTGGGGCCGAACTGGCCGACATTTTTGAAATATGCCGAGAGGTATTTTTTGAAATGACACCCCTCTGTCCCGCTGAAGCGGGACTTTTCCTCCCGGCTAAAAGATTGCCGGGACAGGCCTCGAGGGGAGATCCAGTGTAGCTGGTAGTGGGGTGTCCCAACCTCCACAGAAAAAACCGCTTGCATTTTCAATAGGTGTTCTTATATTGTTTCCATCTCATTTATATAAGATAAATATTGCTGAATTGAAAAACATTTTCAAATAATAAACGTAAATTGTTTAAATTACAATATTATCGGAGGATCGCAAAATGAAAAATTTGATGATTATGTTACTTGTCGTCTTACTGTCATGTTCAGTCATGGCTCAGGATGAAACGCTTTTAAGCGGTGAACTGGAAAGCGGCGGATACGGTGGTCCATTGCTGCAAGTGGGACAAATTAATGGCGGAACCGGCGTTTTTGTGGGTGGCCAGGGCGGATGGATTATCAATCATCGTTTTGTCATAGGCGGTAAAGGGTATGGACTGGTAAATAATCTGGCAATAGAGGGCACTCAAGGTATAAAATTAGATTTTGGCTGCGGTGGCGCTTTGCTGGAATATATTATTTCTTCGGATAAACTTGTCCATTTCAGTGTTCATACTATGATCGGCGCCGGTGGTGTACGTTATGATGTGGAAGATTATCAAGACGATCACGACGATGTGGATTACGACGAGGATGATTTTTTTATTCTCGAACCCGGCGTTAATGTGATTTTAAATGTGAGTACAAATTTCAGAATCGGGGCCGGAGCCACATATCGATATGTGAATGGCGTCGAATACGATATTCTTTCTGATTCGGACTTAAGTGGTTTGTCTGGACAAATCTTTTTAATGTTCGGAGATTTTTAATCCTCCACTTAACAAGAACATGAAGTGGTTACATCATTTTCCAACCTCCGGAGAGGATTGATTCCTTTTCGGAGGTTTTTTACTTTCCGTGCCTAAACATTCTTCTGCCTCATCCTAAAATAATTGACTTAATTTCAAAGGGAAATGAATCTCAGTTCACCACAGAAAACCGCTTGCATTTTCAAGATGTCAAAAAGGAATTTTGTTTGGAAACAGAAAAAAAATTGAATACTTTCCAATATCTCATTATAAATATCGCATCAACTGATTTGTAAAAAATAAGGAATACTGTACGATGAGAACTTCACGTGTTGTTGCCGTTGTTTTAATATCCCTGTTACTGCCAATGATTCTGATGGGGGGAGATAAGCCAACTGTGCAATTGGCAGGCTTGCGAATTGTCGGGTCCGGACAGGGTTTGAACGGAACGGAACTGCGGGCGTTTCACCAGCAATCCGGTATGGCCCTCGCATTGGTTGTCGAGGCTCCTACAAACAAAAAGATCGTTGATGTGGATGATGACAAGTGCTCTTTGAAGGAATTCACTGATGATCGCGGCCATAACCTGCTGGATGGTGTAGACTGGGGCGGATTCCCAAAGGTGTCAGAAGACGGCCGTTTTGCCCTTATTGAAGTGACATCGAAAATCCGGCCCTCTAAAGACGCGGTTCAAATTCATGCAAAGGGAACCGTCCACTTGCAGGTTGCTGGTTCTGCAGTTACTGAACATATTAAAAATCTCAAACTGAAGGTCGGCACCAAGGTCAATGTTCGGAAAGAGGAGATTCAGGTGATGAAGGTTCAGGCAGAAAACGAGGGCCTGACCCTGGTGCTGCAGATCAGCCGGGAGCTCATGGATAACATGAAAGACATCCGGTTTTATACCGCGAATGACGATCCCGTCGAAATATGGGGCAGGGGTTCGTTCACCTTTGGCAACGCGTCTCAAATGGAATACAATTGCGATATAAAATCAGCACCGGAATCCCTGCGAGTAGAGATCGATTTGTGGCAGGATCTGGAAGTTTTAAATGTCCCCTTTGAGATCAAATCCGGATTGGGTTTTTAAGACTGAATCGTATCCACATTGGAATTGTGCAAATGGTATTTAACCTAAGGAGGATCCAAACATGATTTACAAAAAGAATCAAAGAAGTATCCGGCCATTGGCGTTTTTGCTTATTTTCATCCTGCTGGGTTTTGGATTAACACCCGTTCTGGCAGGAGAGACTGAGGGCGGTGATTCGCCGCAGAAGGTGTTTGACGCAGCAAAGGCAGCTGGAGCAAAAAAAGATTTTAACATCCTGGCAAAACTGGTCGCACCATCAGAACGGCCAATGCTGGCCTTTGGCACTGACATGGGCGTGGGCATGTTTGTGGAGTTTTATGAAGGAGAAAAGGCCGACGAATTGAAGAAAAAATATCAGAAAATTCAGGACAAGTATGGGGTCAAGGATGTAGTGGAGGATGATAGCGAGAAACTCCAGATCACCGAGCAAACCACTGATGAGGAGATGGACGCGCACATGCGTAAGCGGGCAATTAAACGGTTTGGGCATGTCGATGTGGTGAACTATGTTCCCGATCTTATGGCAATCGTACTCAAAATGCCTGAAATGGCCGATCAACCTTTCTTTCCCTATAAAAAGTTATCCGGTCTAAAAATTGACGGGGACAAAGCGACCGGAAAAGCGGGTGAGGATACTATAACGTTTATTAAAGAAGGTGGCCGCTGGTATCTCACTGCGGATACTATGGACTAGGTGTATCGCCCGTAACGTTTTCTTCATTTTCCGCAATTGCGGGACGGGAATGTTTTTTTTATATGGGGGATAATAAACTAAATCCCCTTTTTTTTACACCCCTCTGCTCAACATCGTTGAGCTTCTCCCCTTGAGGGGAGATATCCCTTTCGCCTTGTAAGTCCTCCCTTGAGGCGACCGTAGGAAGTGCCTGTGGTAGAGGATTTAGGTGGGTGTCGATCACACCCACAAAAAACCGCTTGTATTTCATATTACACTTTTTAATATTGCCAGTAACTCATCCTCTAGCGAATAATATTTTCTGAACTTCAACCTCTTCTTGGCTGTCAGCCACGCAATTTCCTGGAAGTGAGTACAGTTTGTGGGAATCCATTGAAAGGAGGTCATGATGAAATCACGACTGATTGTCTCGGTTTTAATTACACTGGCATTGTTAACAGCCTGCAAGAAAAAAAGTCAGACAGAGCCTGAAGAAACATACAGCATTTTGGGAGAATGGAGTATCATTGAATTTAAGCAATCAATGAATAATGAGACCACAACACTTACAGAATCACAGTTGAATGAATCAGGCATGGTTTGGGACCTGGAATTCGATGAGGGTCAAACATTTGAACAAAGCAGCAATATGGCAGGCGATGGTACCCTGCTAACCGACACGGGTACATTTGCCACTGCAGGGAATCAACTGACCCTGGTTTTTGAAACTTCTCTTGGACTAACGATAACTTATGATTATTCAGTGGCGCGTACGCAATTGAACCTGACACGGAGTTTCCCTTCACCTTACGGCACTGTAACAGTCAATCCTAAATTTAGAAGACAGTAAACCAATCCCCCTGAATCCCCCTTTAGGGAAAAGGGGGGCTTCATTACACCCCTCTGCTCAACTTCGTTGAGCTTTCTCCCCTCAACAGGCTGGTGCAGAATTATTTTTATTGAATATTTCATAAAGTTATGTTAAATTGTTAGTT
>JABMRT010000030.1 GCA_013202295.1 Candidatus Zhuqueibacterota bacterium | reverse complement strand
GTTATAGACTCACGATATTGTTTTGATCTTTATTTTTGGATGTATGATGAACTACTAGATTGGAGTGTATATACAGGCATTACTCATGGAGGTTGGTATGCTTATCAAGAATTAGGTGCAAATTGGGTAACATATGTATTAGGCCATTCTTTTATCAATGACATCTCTTACTATTATTCAGAACGTCCAAGTTTTATCCCAGCATCATCGTATACTTGGCCACCTAACGGTCCTCAAACGAACCTTGATTGGAATATGACAACATACCCAACTGGATGGCGAATACCTGCAGAGGACAGTTGGGAGCAATCTGTTAAAACATATATTCCAGATCTAATTATTTGGCCCCCTCAGCCTCCTGAAACGATAGAAGGAATTTTAACAGAAGATCAAATCTGGCGTGATGATATTTTGATTTCAGGTGATGTAACTGTCCCCAGCGGTGTTACGGTGACGATTTTAGCCAATACTGAAGTGAAGTTTCAAGATTACTATAAAATAACTGTTGAAGAAGGCGGGCATATATCTGCTATTGGCACTGAATACCACCCCATTGTTTTCAAACCAACTACAGGAAACTCAAATAACAAATGGAACCAGATAAAATTGTATCATACTGGCGATAATGTGTTCAAACATTGCACTTTTGAATATGCATATTACCCAATCTACATGTTGTCATGTGATGACAGTTATGGGGGTCCGAACATTTTCGAGAATTGCGTTTTTAAGAACAATTATAAATATGGTGCTTATGTAAGGGGCAGCGTTGCAGAGTTCACTGCCTGTGAGATTAAGGACAATGTATCTTATGGCCTATATCTCTATACAAGTGAGGTTAATCTAACCGGCAATAGAATAAAAAACAACTCACGCGGCATTGTATCTCGAAGTAGCAGTGATCTTGATTTGTTTGGTAACGTGATTGAAAACAATACTCAATACGGCCTGATGACATATTACTACGACAATACAAAACTTGGAAGTTTTTCTACAGGACCTTATTACTATGGAAGAAATACTGTTTGGAATAATAATAGTGCGGAAGTCTATGCCTATCGGAGTAATCCAGATGTACAGCTAATCGCAAATTATATTGAGGGTGAGGGTTGGGGCACAGGTGATTGGGAAGTAAAAAATTATTCAAGTAATACAAATGATGTTTATTGTGCCTATGGTTGGTGGGGTGATGATGAACTCGAATCTTCAGGCTTAGTCACAAATGCTAATCAAAGCTATTTGCCTTGCGGGTTTATTATTGGGCAAACATTACTTGAAGAACCTGCTGCTAAACAGACTGTTCAAGCTGTATCCGCAGGTGATCTAGAGATCGATCCCTATCTACCTCTTGATGAAAAGATTGCTCTCGCCAAACAAATCATTGCTGAGAAATCCAACAATAAAGAAGCGATTGATGCACTCGATCTGATTTACAGCATATTACGTTCAGATTTCAGGGAAAACCAGCTTGATGAACGTAATGATTTTGTTGGGTATCTTGTTTCATTAGAAGCACAGTATAGCAATAAGGCGTTGGGGATTAGGGCGCTTCAATATTTGATTTTATGGCGCATTCTGTCAGGGCAAGATGATGAAGTGATTGCCCTTTCAGATAAAGCCTTAAAAAAGGTCAGTAAAGAAGATGGTAATATGTTAATAGGCGATTTGGCTTATACCTATTTAACCCGTTGTGCATAACTATGCTTTGAGAATAAAATAAAGCGCATCAAGCCTAAAATCCTTATATTGTAGTAGGTCAAATACACTATTAATAAGGAGATAGGTGATGCGCAATATCGAAAGTACTTTCATGAAAATGCTGCCAATTGTCGAAAATGCTCTCAAAGATCTGACAGATTCATTTGGGAATATACCTAAAACTGGTAAAAAACCCAAGTTCTCTGACACAAAAGTCATGGCTCTTAGCCTTGCAGCTGAATTTATGTCACTTGACAGTGAAAATAGATTGTTTAACATACTAAACAAATCATCCTTTTTTATCAGGCATGGACATATCGAACGGTCTGTTTATAATCGCAGAAGAAGGAACCTCTATTATTACTACAATGAACTTCTTGATTCTTTGTCGATGCAATTGTCTCCAGAAGAAAATGCATTTATCATTGACTCTTTACCTATTGAAATTTGCCGATTCGCCAGAGCCAAAAGAATTAAAATTTGTAAAACCGATCAAGATACTGCTCCTGAATTTGGGTATTGTGCAGCCCAGAAGAATACTTATTTCGGCTACAAGCTACATGCTATTTGCAGTATCACAGGCGTCTTCCGTCAAGTCACAATTAGTAAGGCCAACATAGCAGATATTCATTATTTACAAGACATTAGAGATAACTTCACAAATAGCATTATCATCGGTGATAAAGGCTATTTGAGTCATGAAATTCAACTGGATTTATTCCAAAAAGATGGTATACGTCTCTTTACTCCAAAAAGATCTAACCAGAAACATAACCAATATCCACCTATTTTCAGGAAACTCAGAAAAAGAATTGAAACGTCATTCTCACAACTTTGCGATCAATTTATGATGAAACGAAATTATGCGAAAAATTTCATCGGTCTGGCTACTCGGATTATGTCAAAGATCGTCTCGTTGACAGTGGCTCAATATCAAAATAAGTTCGTTAACCATAACCATATTAACTTTGTTAAATATGCTTTTTAGTTATGCACAACGGGTTATCTAATATATTTTGTGATTACAGGAACTCAAGCTATTTGTTACTAGGCTGGCTGTTTTTATTTTAATCTTTGATCTGAGACAGAATAAAAAAGAATGATTTAAAGAAGACAAAGAAAGCGTGCAATGGATCCTCCCGACGTTCGGAGATTAAAGAATGTTAAAATGATTCTGTTATTTTATGTATTGGTAAATCTGTCCCCAAAATGAAGAAGAGGAGAGGAGAAGTTAAATGAACAAGCTAAGTAAACGAACCCGCTGGGTTCTTGTAGTCGTGGGAGCCCTACTGTTACTCCCAATGATGGGTCAACAGGTGAGAGAGGCTCAGGCTGTACAACCTGACCAAAACGTTCAACTAGAAGTAAGCCAACCACAACCTGTGGTTGATTTGGGTAGCAAGATTGTTGAAAAGTCTCTGCAACAGAAACAAGAAGCAGAAAATCGAAAAATGAGTAAGATCCAGTCACAAGGGATGAAAGGAGTTACAGAAATTGAGTTTCAGATTAAAGATAGTGATTTGTCACCAGGCCCAATAGGGCGCTGGGACCAGTTAGCAACTGGTTATGAGACCATAGTTTGGGATCCGGAGCCAAATTATTTCTTGCCTGATGGAAATTATGTATGGGTGACTTATCCTTTTTCCACTGCTCCTGCGGGTGCAGTGGTTACGAATTTTGAATATCGGATGTGGATGGGAGAGGAAGATGTAGGAGGAACCGATTTCTGGTGCTTAGACTATATTATTGCTTTCTCAAACCAAACCCACGGAAAAGTAAACACGTTTTACAGAGCATGGAACATGGATGGAGGACATACTGACCTTGGTGAAGATGATGATGTTCCAGATGATTACAGTATCTATCTCTATCGAAGCACGTCTGTCTTTAATGGTAACCCTGTGAATCAGGATTGGTATGCATATGTGGGAGATCATGCGTCACCAGATGACGGCAATATTAATTATATTCGAATGTGGATTTATTGGGAAACAGCTGATTGTGGGGTTGCTGTTACATCACCTAACGGAGGTGAAACGTGGGAACCTGGATCAACGCATAATATCACCTGGACCAGCTTTGGAACAACCGGGACTGTGGGGATCACTTACACATATGATGCCGGATTGAACTGGCATACTGTAACCTCAAGTACTTCAGATGATGGATCGTATATGTGGACCATACCCAATACACCTGGTACCCAATGCGCAGTTATTGTAGATGCATGGGGAGGGTGCCAGGACATGAGCAATGGATATTTTACCATTGGTGAGCCGCCAGAACCATGTGGAGACGGAACGGATAGCTGGGTCGATGCAGATGATTTTCTGCATATTCCCATGACTATAGCGCCTCCTGAAATCGATGGCGAACTGGATCCGGAGTGGTACTCCACGCCTGTAATCAAATTGCTGCATAATACGGCCAATGATCCATTGACACCCTTTGGAACAGAGCCGGATGACTATCTGGATGCAACATGCGCGGCACGCGCCATGTGGGATGCAGATTATTTTTATTTCTTTGCCAAAGTTGTTGATGACATGCCGGGAGAAACGGACAGTCCCAACGCATGGGAGAATGATTGTTTTGAATTTTACTTTGATGGAGATAACAGCAAGGATCCTGGCGTGGCACCATTAACAGGGGATGATATTCAATGGCGATGGATTTATGGAGATGCAACGGGCAATCCAAGTGTGGGTGGTGAAGATATAGCCTGGTATGATACCTATTACGGTTATAATTTTGAAATGAGAATACCTGCCAGCGATCTTACGTTTCCATTATTAGAAGGGCATGATATCGGATTTGAGATCCACCTGTCCGATCGGGATTTTGGTAATCGTCAACACAAGCTCACCTGGTGGAGTACCAGTGATAATGCCTGGCAGGAGCCAAGTATCTGGGGCAAAGCCGTGCTTGATCCAGCCCAGGTCAGCGATATTCTACCCTGCTATTCGGCGGATACGCCACCCGTTATAGATGGTATTCAAGATGAAATGTGGGACAATTATCCTCTTTTTCCGACCAACTGCTGGATTGTTGAAGCCGTTGATTTTGAAGCATTCGACAGCTTTTTCTGCGACAGTTGGATTGATTTTCGTATGGCCTGGGATGCTGATAATTTTTACGGTATCTTATATATGCGTGACGAAATCAATGCCAACCCAACTCCAGACCGCTGGAATAATGATTCGGTTGAGATCTACTGGGATGGCGACAATGCCGATTCCAATCCCTATGATGCCAATGATACACAGGTCCGTTTCGGCTCTGATGGCACAGTCGAATTGGGCATAGGTGGTTATTTTGGTTGTGATGCTTCAATTAACCTGGGTGGCGATCGAACAGGATCTGATGGATACTGGATCGAATTTTCAGCACCCTGGAGCTCATTGAATTTTACGGGAACAAACGGCAATCTGTTTGGGCTTGAGATTCAAGCGAATGACAATGATAATGAAGGTGCGACCAACGACCGTGAAAGTCAGGCACGTTGGTGGTCTAATAACAACGATACATGGATTGACGCAGGCCTTTTTGGTACGGCAAGGTTTATGGGTGGTGATCCAGTGGATTGTGAAATCGATGCAATTGTGGGCTGCCCTGAGCATTGTACTGGTTCACAGGTTGAAATTCCCATTGATATCGATATGAGCGGCGCAAGCGCTCCTGATAATGATCTCGGTAGTTATACTGCTAGCCTCAGTTGGAATACCAGCCGTCTCAGTTACGTCGGTTATACTGGCGGAACAACTACTGGCTGGAGTGCGCCCACTGTCAATACCTCCCAGGTTGGGTCAGGTCAGATTGGATTCGGTGCAGCCAATGCTTCGGGCAGTACAGGATTAATTAATATCCTCAATCTGACCTTTGATGTGATCGGTTCAGAAGGACAGAGCGGTGTGGAGAATCTTGAATTCTCAGCCATGTCAGCTGCCTCCACATTTACAGATTTACTGCCCGTTTTGTGCATCGATGATTGTTCCTATACCATTAATTCTTCCTGTGGTATTTTAGGTGATGTGAACAGCGATGATGTGGTCAATTCCACGGATGCATTAATCATCCTGTCATGCGATGTGGGGCTTGATGTCTCTTCATTCTGTCCGATGAATTGCGGTGACGTGAATGATGATGGCATTGTGAACTCCACAGATGCCCTGATCCTAATGTCTTACGATGTCGGTGTCAGTGTGCCGTTCCCGATTGGCGATCCGGGTTGCCCAAGCAGTGTGATCCCTTGTGCCGGTTGCACACCCTAAATTGGAAAAAAGGAGAAAATCATGAAAAATAAATCTATCCTTATTGTGATCGGCCTTGTCCTTATC
>JABMRT010000029.1 GCA_013202295.1 Candidatus Zhuqueibacterota bacterium | reverse complement strand
TTACTGAGGTCCTCATTAACTCCAGAGACAGCGATAGTCACAGCCATTGTGAATGGCGTTGACTTGAATTCCCACGCAGAAGTCATCTTCTCTTTGCCGGATTTCCTTGAGCTTGAAATCATACCAGATAGTATAACTGTTTTCTATCAAAGTGAGTTTGAAGTAAATATTTATATTCAAAATGTATGGCAATTAAGTGGTTTTGAATTTTCCATTCTATATCCAAATGAGTTAATAACATATCAGGAATCATATTTAGGTACTTTTTTGTCAAGTACCGGAAGGTCTGTTGGTCTTAATGACGCACTATTTACTACAGGAGATCAGGACTCAATTAGAATCGCAGGATTTAGTTTTGGCGAACAGGATTGTCCAAGTGGTTCAGATACATTGGTCGTATTGAAATTTCGCGCAGATGCAACAGGAGTCGACAGTCTTTTTATACAAAATTCGATTGTTGTAAATCCAATAGGGCAAGAATATTCTGATGTGCATGAAGAAAATGCAAGGATTGAAATCATCATCGGAGTCGTAGATGCTGATTTGACTCAATTTTTTGTAGAGCCGAATAATGTCGAGGCAGATGGCATCTCAGCTGCAAAGGCAACCGTGATTCCTAAAAATAACGAAGGAAGATTGTTAGGAGCGGGTCATATAGTCAGTATACAGTCAACCATGGAAGGAACCTTGATAGGAACTGTAAAAGATGAGGGAAATGGCAGTTATACTCAATTGTTATCCAGCATAAATTCTGGTTGCGCTACTTTGTCAGCTACTGTCAACAATGTGAATATTTCAAATGAACCGGTTGTATGTTTTACAGCTATTCCATCTTTGAGGCCAACTTCCATCAGTTATGAAATAACAGCAGGCGAAGATTTTTGGATTACGGTTAAAATAGGCAGTCCTTCTGTTCCAATTAGCGGGTTGGCGTCTTTAGATTTTGATATCTCCTTCTCGGATCCATCGGTGGTACATTATCAAGGTGAAATAGAGGCAGGATCATTTTTTGGAGATATAAGTGAAGTAGATTTTGATCCAATCATACAGCAAGGTCAAATCCACATTTCAACAGGCACACTATCAGGAAATGCATCAGTGAATGAGAGTGGTATTATAGCTGAGTTGCTTTTCAATACTGATCTATATACTGTTGACAATACCAAAATTAAATTTGACATTTTAAATGTTTCAGCGAAGGATGCATTAGATAATCCAATTATTCTTCATGCAGGCACCCTAGAATGTCTGGTCCGAGGTGCTGTTGTATGGCCCGGCGATGCGAATAATGACGGTATTGTAAATCATATCGATTTTCTCTATGTTGGGCAGGCAGTTAATACATCAGGCCCTTCTAGGGTAGAGGAGGGTACAGAATGGAAGGGTTATTATGCAACACATTGGCAACCTAAAACATTGACATATATCGATGCCAACGGCAATGGCATTATTACAAGAGAAGATTCGGAGGCATCGAGAGATAATTGGGGGGAAATGCATGGTAGTAATAAGTCTGATATAATTCATTATCGTGAGTCACAGCAGAGCATCTATCTCCAAATTGATCAATTCAATGATAATAATCTTAAGCTCGATCTTGTTTCACAAAATATTGATTCAATCTATGGTATCGCTTATAGATTACAATATACAAATTCGAGAATGAAATTAGAGAATATTATAATAAGTGATTATTGGGGAAAGCATCCCTATCAAATAGACCATGAAGACATTGACAACAATTATAACTATCATTGTATTATTAAAGCCTCAGATTCGGAAAATAAGAATAATTCAAACTTGTTATTTTCTTATATGTTTCAATCAATTTCAGAATTAGATCATTCGATTGAAGTATCTGTAGATGAAATTATTGTTATAACGACAACCGGCGAATGGATTTCAGTAAAATGCGATCCTTGGGCGGTTGATGGGTCAAATATGAGTTTTCCCAAAACATTCGCACTATCACAGAATTATCCCAATCCATTCAACAATTCGACAACTATCCGTTATGAGGTTCCTGAAAGAAGCATGATAAAAATTCAAATATTTAACTTGTTGGGTGAAAAGATTAATACTCTGATTTCAGCGAATCATGATCCAGGATTTTATTCTACAACGTGGAATGGTGAAAACCAAGATGAACATACAGTGGGAAGCGGTCTGTATTATGTCAGACTATTTCATGGAGAAAATTCTATCGTTAGAAAAGCCCTTTTTCTAAAATAAGGTTTTGTGATGAAATTTCCTGAGAAAATATCTAAAAAAAAATATCTTGTAAAATATTTAATTCTATTGATGTGGTCCCTATTTCTAAATCCTCAAAGGATTAATGGGGAAGAGAGTATTAATATTCATACAGGGTTAAATGCCAATATTCCAATCATTTATCCAAATACTGGTGCGAAACAATTGGCCGGTGAGGAATTTTGGTTAGAGATTCGAGTGGGTAGTGTTGATAATCCAATTGACTGCTTATATGGAGTCTCTTTTCGCCTTGTTTATAACAGCCAATGGCTTGAGTTAATCCAGCCTCTTGAAATGGCAGTACAAGCGGGAGACTTTTTAGGTAATCTTTCGGATATTCAGATCCTGCCACCTCAAATTCATGGAGACGCACTTGCCACGGCCATTACTCGGACGGATACATCTTCTTCAGCAAATGGTTTTGGCATACTGCTACAAATTGGATTTCAATCAAAGAAATCAACACCAAATTCAACACAAGTCTGCTTTTCCATATTCGATATTGTTGCAACAGATTCTGCATGGAATCCAATCAACTTACAACCTGAACCATTCTGTATTATCATAGAAAGGCCCTATGGAATACGCCCAAATCCTTTTACTCCCAATGAGGATGGATTTAATGATCAGGTTGAATTTAATCTGCCTGAATTGATAGAGACGGGTGGCGTAATCCGTATTTTCGACTTATGGGGCAAGAAGGTCCGACAGATTGAACAAGGATGGTTATGGAATGGGACAGATGAAAAAGGCAATGATCTGCCACCCGGGACCTATCTGTATGTAATTGAAAGCCAGGGCAACCTGATTACAAAGGGAACGTTGGGATTGGTACGATGATAAGGAAAATGCGAATGATGTTCAATCATAGAAACATATATTTGTTATTCTTTTTTTTCATATGCAAACTTTCTGCACAACATTTTATTACAAGTAGTCAGGTTGATACGATTGATGTAAGGGGTGTTTTTATTAATCCTTCCATGTCGAGTGTGATTGAGCCTCAAGTTTTACTTGGAAATAATTTTTATCATGCAGGTTTTCTGAATGAAGATGGATTGGCGCTACGTCACACATACTTCAATTTATCTATCAGGAACCTACCAAGAATTCATACAGGATTTTCATTAAATGTGGCTCAGCTTTCAACTCCAATATATGCAAGAACGGATTTTACTGTTGGATTGTCAAAGCAGATGTTGAAGAATTTTTATATAGGAACAAACTTTAAAGTTATTCACAGTGGATTTAATCAAAGCAAATTTGATCTGATACATGAGAATGATCCTTTGTTACAGAATGGAGCCCAAAAGACGCTCTTTACACCTGGAGTCGGCATTTTTTATCGTCTCAATTCAGATATTGGTTTTGCAAGCTCAGTGAATTATCTGAATCAACCCAACCAAGCCGTTGGCAATGAGTCTGCACCATTGCCCAGAGTTATTGATCTGGAAATGTCATGGTCGCGGAATCTCTACCATATCACAATTGGTGGCGAAATGATCAATTCTTCATTTCATCCTACAATGATGTTTCATCTAGATTATTGGGACCGCATTCAATTTTATTCCGGTTATAATTATTCAGGAATTGAACTGGGTAGTTGGTTTCATTTGAGTGCCAGAATGATGATGCACTATGGTGTAAATATTCCCATATCAGAACTGAGTTTGCACAGTTATGGATCTCATCAAGTAAATTTTGTTTTTCGTTTGAGAGAGCCGGAAATTCCATTAAGGCTATTTGATATCGATGTCGAGACAGATACTTTATTTATTTATGAAGAGTGGTATCATCCCGAATTTGATTCGCTCCTTGCCGATACAATTAAATCATATGATTTCTTCAAACCACAGCCACATTTTACACAGGAAGTAAATCGGGATAGCATCATCCCGGGATTTAGTAAAAGATATTTTACAAAATCTTATTTATCTTACCTTGACACAATGACGAACCAGTTGGAAACGCATAAGATTGATTCATTGCGATTCATTGTTACTGAAAATGATCTAAATCGTGCTGGAGGTGTGCGAAGATATTTAATGAGAAACAACCTTCCTGAGATGCCCCTAATCGGCATTTATAAGCGAGATCATCAAATTAAACATTCTGATATAGATTCCCTTCACCAAGTTTTAATAGATACAATCCGTAGTGACATTCATCGTGTATATCTGTCAAAACCTTTTCAGAGAATATGGATTGAGTCCAATGAAAAAATGCGAATCAGATACTGGAGGCTTGAAATACTGGATGATAGAGGAAATATTGTTTTTGCAGAAGAAGGCAAGGGAGGAGTTCCAAACCTGATTGATTGGCCATGGGAAAATAATGAAGGTCGTCTCATCGAACCAAAGCGATATTTTGTGATTTTTAAATGGAAGGATCAAAATGATACATTTCAAAATACAAACAGACTCTCCGTCGTTGTAATAAAGAAAGCAATGCATATTTATATCGACGTCTCAAATGATTTTAAAAAAGAACTTAACGATTATGACGGTGTCGATGTCCTGATGAGAGAAATAGAATAATATCAATTAATTAGATATCAAATATATTATCATATAACATGTGGTAAGTAATATTATATATATAACCTCAACCATGTAGCTGGTTTACAAAATAGTGCCATGTCTTTTTGTTGGTATTTCAGCATGTAAGAGTATTGAAGAAAAACGACCGGTCAAAATTGCATCCTTAACAAATCTGGAGCCAAGGCCAGTTAGATTTTGATTTTTTAAAAAACTGGTATGGTTTAAACACTCCCTTTCTCCAAAAGTTACTTTATTTATGAGGCAATCCGCATCCAGGCACTGGGAATTTGGATGCCGCTTTTTTGTGGATTTTTAGCAAATATATTGCTATCTTATTCCCCTGATTGAATAAAAATTTAATCAATGATCTACATCACATAATGGCAATAGGTTGGGCTGCGATGAATGAAAAAGTAATGATCATGGATACCACACTGCGCGATGGAGAACAAATGCGCAATGTGAGTTATTCCTTCGAAGAAAAATTGAGTATCGCCCGGATTCTCCTTGAAGAACTGAAGGTGCATCGCATTGAAATTGCCAGTGCCCGTGTGAGCGAGGGTGAGAGAAAGAGTGCCAAGGCCGTACTCGATTGGGCAGGCAAGGCTGGATACTTCGATCAAGTGGAGATTCTCGGATTTACGGATTATGATAAATCTGTGGACTGGATCACGGAGACTGGCGGCCGGGTGATGAATCTGCTCGCCAAAGGCGACTTGATGCATGTAGAGACTCAGCTTCGGAAATCCAAAGAAGAACATGTCGCAGACATTGAAAAAACAATACAATATGCCAAGGATAAAAACTTCATCTGCAATATCTATCTTGAAGCCTGGTCGCATGGCATGATCCGTTCAAAAGACTATGTGTATTATATTCTGGATGCATTGAAGGATCTACCGATCACACGCTATATGATTCCCGATACATTGGGCATTTTATCTCCAAGTCAGGTGGCCGACTTTTCAAAGGATTTACTGGATCGATATGGCGATATTGGTTTTGATTTTCATGCGCATGATGATTATGGCGTTTCAGTCGCCAATACATTGGCAGCTGTTGAAAACGGCATCCGGTGTGTGCATACTACCATCAACGGTATGGGCGAACGTGCCGGCAACACACCGCTCGATGAAGTGGTGATTGGTATCCACGACTTCTTAAAGATGGATACGGGTGTGGATGAAACCCTCCTTTATCATGCCAGCCGGACCGTGGAATTATACTCCAGCTGCAGGGTTGCGTTTAATAAACCAATTTGTGGTCCAAACGTTTTCACACAAACTGCTGGCATTCATGCGGACGGCGATATGAAGGGGAATCTGTATGCCAGTGATCTCCTACCCGAACGGTTTAACCGCAAACGCCAATACGCATTGGGGAAAATGAGCGGCAAGTCCAGTCTGGACTATAATCTTGAGAAGATGGGTATTGATCTTACCCCGGAACAAAAGAAAACAGTTCTGGCCCGGGTAATTGAACTCGGAGATCACAAGAAGGCGATTACCGAGGCTGATCTACCGTATATTATATCCGATATGCTGGAAACACCTCAGGAAAAAATGTTCGTGGTGGTGTCCGCGATAATGGTGACGAGCAAGGGATTAAAACCTGTGGCCAATGTGAAAATCCGCTACATGGAAAATAGCAGTGCAGAACCGCGTGAATTGGAAGAGATCGCTGGTGGAGATGGGGGGTATGACGCGTTCATGAATGCGATCAAGGCCATTGCAAAGAAAACTCATATTAAATTGCCCTTACTGGATGATTATGCGGTTTCCATTCCACCGGGTGGAAAGACAGATGCATTGGTTCAATGCTCGATTACATGGGTGTCCGAGAACCAGCGTTTTATTACACGTGGTTTGAATTCAGATCAGGTGTTGGCTGCGGTGGAAGCCACTGAGAAGATGCTGAACCTTGTAGCGCTTCAGCAGCAAAGCCAGGGTGATATTTAAATTTTCAAAAGAAAAAAGTCCGAAATCGTTGCTTAGATTTCAGACAATAAATAATGCATTTCATCAATGAGTGGAGTTATGTACCCGGCTCGCTCCTTTTCCAACTTTTCAATTAAATGCTCCGTGTTGGTCTTTAAAAGCGAGTATGCTTCAGAAGTTAAATGCTTGCCGCTCTACGACTTGACTTCATTAATTGGCGCTTCAAGCTGGTTCACAGCCTGTTTGGTCTGGAATTGCTACAAAAAAATGGACACATAGTTAAGTTCATGCGGCCTGCTTCAATCTGGTAAATTGCACTGGAGACTTATATCCAAGATATGAGTGTTTCCGAATGCGATTATAGAATA